>CAYOWM010000143.1:0-4897 GCA_964407635.1 uncultured Flavobacteriaceae bacterium | reverse complement strand
TCATAACTCATAATTCATAACTCATAATTCATAACTCATAATTCATAACTCATAACTCATAATTCATAACTCACAACTCATAATTCATAACTCATAATTCATAACTCATAACTCATAACTCAAAAATCTCTCACTCCACTTCAATGCTTTTATACGCTTTAATAATTTTTTTTACGAGTCTATGTCTTACAACATCTTTTTCGTCTAGTTGTACAATACCAATTCCTGTTATATTTTTTAATGCGAGAATTGCTTCTTTTAATCCAGATACTTGTTTTCTTGGTAAATCTATTTGTCCAGGATCGCCAGTGATGATAAATTTAGCATTTTTCCCCATTCTTGTTAAGAACATTTTCATTTGGTTGTGTGTGGTATTTTGCGCTTCATCTAAAATAACAAAAGCATTATCTAGTGTTCTACCACGCATAAAAGCTAACGGAGCAATTTGTAAAATACCTCTTTCGAGATAGCCGTCTAATTTTTCATGCGGAATCATATCACGCAAGGCATCGTAAAGAGGTTGCATATATGGATCTAGCTTTTCTTTAAAATCACCAGGTAAAAAACCAAGATTTTCACCAGCTTCTACGGCAGGTCTAGTTAAAATAATACGTCTGACTTCTTTTTCTTTTAAGGCTCTAACAGCAAGAGCAACTGCTGTATAGGTTTTTCCTGTTCCAGCAGGACCAACGGCAAAAAGCATGTCGTTTTTTTTAATAAAATCTACCATTTTTTGATGGTTTGCATTCTGTGGTCTTATAATTTTACCAGCTACACCATGTACAATTATGCTTTTGTCATTTTTTTTAGTAGTATGTGTACCGTTTTCTGAAATTATTTGTTCGATACTATGTTCGTCTAAGCGATTATATCTGTCAAAATATACGATTAGCATATTCAGCCGCTTTTCAAATTCGGTTAGTTGTTCGGCATCGCCAATAATTTTTATTTTATTACCACGAGCGATAATTTTTATTTTTGGGAAGTGTTTTTTTAGCTGTGTGATGGTGCTATTTCGTGTGCCAAAAAATTCATTTGGATTAACATCAACAATTTCAATAACTTTTTCGTTCAATAGGTAAGATATTACGATTAAAATTTTAATTTTGTACCACTCAAAAGTAATATAAATTTTATTTTATTTTAGAGAAAGAATTGCATTTTTTTAAAAGAATTATTAACTCCTTTTTAACATGACTCCAATTATTACCCTCACAACGGATTTTGGCACAAAAGATTATTTTGTTGGTGCTTTAAAAGGAAGGATTTATTCGGAATTACCTAATGCAAAAGTAGTAGATTTATCGCATAAAATTACACCTTTTAGTGTAAACGAAGCAGCTTATGTAATTCGTAATGCGTACAGGCATTTTCCTAAGGGAAGCATACATATTATCGCAGTAGATTCCGAGCAAACCATTGAAAATAAACATATTGCACTTTTGTTAGATGGTCATTATTTTATTTGTGCAGATAATGGAGTGGTGTCTTTAATTCGAGCTAATTTTAATCCAGATAAAGTGGTTGAAATTTATTTACCAAATTCTAAAACGGATTATTTTTTGTCAAATTTTGTGCAAGTAGCTTGTCATATTGCTCGTGGTGGTTCTTTACAAGTTATTGGTATGGATATTATTGATATTAAATCTATTAAGGAAGTACAACCTCATATTAATACCGAAAGAAACCAAATTATTGGTCATATTATTTATATTGATAACTACGGAAATGCCATCACAAATATTGATAAAGCTATTTTTAATAAGATAGGAAAAGGTCGTAAATTTGAAATAAAAACTAGATTTTATACTTTTGAAACCATTTTTTCTACCTATTCGGATGTGGTTAATTTTGATATTCCGATAGAAAAAAGAAATTACGATGGTAAAAAAATGATACTATTTAATTCCGATGATTTTTTAGAAGTTGCCTTGTATAGAAGTAATAACGATACGGTTGGAGGAGCTTCTAGTATGCTAAGTCTAGGGTATCGTGATACTGTAACCATTAATTTTTTATAGATGAATAGTATGCCTGAAAAATATTTTGTTAGAATTGTAAAAATGGAATTCCAAAAAGATAAAATAGACACTTTTTTGGCTAATTTTGAAAACGTAAAGACTAAAATACGAAATACAAAAGGATGTAAACGATTAGAACTTTATCGTGATAAACACAATACAAACACATTTTTTACGTATAGTTATTGGGAAACCGAAAACGATTTGAATGCATATCGAAATTCCGATTTGTTTAAAACGGTTTGGGCAAAGACAAAACCTTTATTTAATGCAAAACCATTGGCTTGGAGTGTAGATAAATTAGTAGTGTTAGATTAATTAGAAATAATGTTTGCTTAATTCTGTTAATATATAGATTTTTGCAACACAAATTATACTTATGATAAAAAAAGAATTACATACATTTTTTGCTTCGCCAATTGGTTATTTGGTAATTTCTTTATTTTTATTGGTAAACGGTTTGTTTTTATTTGTTTTTAAAACCGATTTTAATATTTTAAATGCAGGATTTGCAGATTTGAATCCGTTTTTTTATTTAGCACCTTGGATTTTTATATTTTTAATCGCAGCAGTTACTATGCGTAGTTTTGCAGATGAGTTGCAAACAGGAACTATTGAAATTTTAAAAACCAAACCAATATCTAACTGGCAAATAGTTTTAGGAAAATATTTTGGTGCTTTCATTTTAATACTAATTACTTTACTGCCAACGGTAATTTATTTTATAGCGGTTTATTTTTTAGGAAATCCTATCGGAAACATAGATATTGCAAGTACTTTTGGTTCGTATTTAGGTTTGTTATTTTTAGCAAGTGCTTTTGTGTCTATTGGTTTGTTTAGTTCTACTTTTTCAGGAAATCAGATTGTTTCGTTTTTAATTTCGGTTGTTTTAGGATTTATTTTTTATTATTTATTTGAAATTATAGCAAATTCCTTTACCTATAATGGGTATCTTTTTAAGCAAATAGGTATGTATCAGCATTATCAAGATTTAAGTAGAGGTGTTATCGAAACGAAAGATCTAATTTATTTTATAAGTATCACTATTTTCTTTCTATTTTTAACTAAAAGTAGAGTAGAAAAAATTTAATTAAATACAATTTGAAAAAATCACTTTTACATAGTATTCTTTTGTTTTTTGCCTTATTATTACTTAATTATGTGGCAAATAAAGTAAATTTTAGAATGGATTTGACAAAAGATAAACGATACACTTTATCTGAAACCACTAAAAATATTGTAGATAATATTTCGGAAAATTCTATTTTAATAAAAGTATTTTTAGAAGGCGATTTTCCATCGGAATTTAAACGAATTCAAACGGAAACCAAACAACTTTTAAACCAATTAAAAAATGTAAATTCAAAAATTAATTACCGTTTTGTAAATCCACAAGGAATGGAAAAACAATTACTAAAAAACGGTTTACAACCTAGTAGATTATCTATACAAGAAGGAAGTAAAATTTCGGAAATTATTATTTTTCCGTATGCTACAATTACTTACAAAGATAAAGTAGAAGTAGTACCTTTATTAATAAACAAACAATTTAATTCACAAGAGGAACAATTACAAGCATCTATTGAAAATTTAGAATATGTCTTTGCAGATGCAATTTATAAGGCAACCAAAATTTCTAAAAAAAACATTGCCATTTTACGAGGAAATGACGAATTGGATTTTATTTATTTAGATGGATTGCTTAAAACGCTTTCGCAATATTATCATTTAGAACCATTTCCGTTGGATTCTGCAAATGTAATTCCGCAAAAGACATTAAAACTATTAAATAAATTTGATTTAGCAATCGTAGCAAAACCCTTAAAAAAGTTTAGCGATAACGAAAAATTTTGCTTGGATCAATTTCAAATGAATGGCGGAAAAACCCTTTTTACCATAGATAATGTAATTGCAGAACAAGATAGTTTAATGCGAACAGGTGCAACAATGGCTTTGAATAGAGAATTGGGTTTAACAGATTTATTGTTTCAATATGGCGTTCGTGTAAAATACAATTTAGTAAAAGATTTGTATAGTTCTACCATTAAATTAGCAAACGGAAATGTAGGAGGACAAACACAATACAAAGATTATTTATGGCATTATTTTCCGCTAGTAAATATGTCAAATACACATGCAATCACTAAAAATATTTTGCCTGTAAGTTTAAAATATACCAGTTCAATGGATATTTTAAAAACCGATTATAAAAATACGATTTTATTACAATCCTCAAAATTATCCAAGCCTTATGGCGTTCCGATGATAATTACTTTAGACGAAGTAGGTGCAAAGCCAAAACCAAGCGATTATAATAAAGGTAATCAAGTTTTAGGTGTTTTAGTCGAAGGGGATTTTGAATCTGCATACAAAGGCAGAACCAAACCTTTTGAAACAAAACTATACAAAGAAAAAGGAAAAAATAATAAAATGCTAGTTATTGCTGATGGCGATATAATTCGCAATGATATTCGTCAAGGCGAACCAATGGAATTGGGAATTGATAAATGGACTGGTCAGCATTACGGAAATAAACAATTTTTACAAAATGCCATAGACTATTTGTTAGACGATACAGGTTTGTTGCAATTACGTTCAAAAACACTTCAAATACAATTTTTAGATAAAGAAAAAGCGTATAAAAATCGTGTTTTTTGGCAAACTATAACGGTTGTTTTACCATTACTATTGTTAGGAATATTTGGGTTTATTTTTATTTACTTGCGTAAACGAAAGTATTCTTAACCTATAACAGTTAGATATAAAAGTTGGGTATTATCATTTTTTTTTTGCATAAAATACCTGTATTGATGATAGGATTTAGCAACGGTTTTATATCCGCAGTTTCGCCAAAGCGATATTGTCGTGATATAAAT
>CAYOWM010000142.1:0-4920 GCA_964407635.1 uncultured Flavobacteriaceae bacterium | reverse complement strand
ACCATAAAAAATTAACGGAATATGCGTGTCATAACTATAACCTGTACTGTGTTCGGTTCCTTTTTTCATATACGAAACAGTATTTGGTTGCGGAATTAATAGCACGTCACCAGATATTTTTTGGTTGTAACCGTTTTGGGTATATTTAACAACCTGCTCATTAAAATTACCAGTTTGCATATCTTTTGCAGTAAAACATTTAGAAATTCCTTTGTAGTTAATACTGTTTTCAACTAGGTAATTGGCTAATTTATTTGGTTTTATTTTTAAGCGTTTTAATTCGTCTTTATTAAAAAATATTTGATAGTTTGAAATGTTTTCAATCAAATTTTTAGAATGGTATTTTTTCTCGGTAAGTGTATTTACATATTTGGTAAAATCTTTTAAATCGAAAAAATGACTTGGTATTTTTAGCGATTTTAAATATGGTAATGTTGGTAAAGCACCATGGTCAGCTGTTAAAAATAAGGTGTATTTGTTTTGTCCTACTTTTTTATCTAAAAAACTTAATAAATTGGCAAGATCGCGATCTAATCGTATGTAAACATCTTCCACTTCTTTAGAATCTACGCCAAATTGGTGTCCGATATAATCGGTTGCAGAAAAACTAATACTTAAAAAATCGGTGTATTTATTTTTTCCTAATTTTTCGCCTGTAATGGTTGCTTTTGCGAATTCTAGTAATAATGTATTAGCACTTGGTGTAAAATTTATTAAACTAAAATCTTTTTTCTTTTTATACATTTCAGCAATCGAATGCGTGAAAGTAACATCCTTTTCGCCTTTTAATTTTTTTTCAAAAGTATTATGGTCTGAAATACTTTCGGTATAGTCCTTAATATTATATAAAGTTTTCCAATCTTTTTTTAAATAACTGTCTGGTAAATTTTTGTTGTTGAAAATAGTTACCCATTTTGGTAATTTATTCATATAAAAGGAACTAGTTATAAATTTGCCATTTCCTTTAGAGTTGAACCAATATGCAGCATTTGCAGTATGTCCGATTGGTAAAATAGCACTTCTATCTTTCATACTAATACCAATGGTTTTTCCTTTACCAACTTGTGCAAGATGTAGCTGATCTGCAATAGTGGTTACTCGTAATCGATACGGGCTTTTTTCACCACCAATATCTCCGCCAATAGTATGGTAATTTTTATCGTTAACACAATAAATAGTTTTTTTTAGGTTTTTATCGTACCAATTATTTGCAATAATACCATGGATACTTGGTGTTGTTCCTGTAAATATAGAGGAGTGTCCAACAGCAGTATGTGTTGGTGTGTAATTTAGATGTACATCCTCTAAAACGTGCCCATTTTCCAAAAGTCTTTTAAATCCAGAATTGCCAAATTTACTATAAAATCGTTGTAAGTAGTCGTATCTCATTTGATCAATAACAATTCCTACTACCAATTTTGGTTTGTCGGTTTTAAAATTTTTATTTGCAGATGTAAACGAATTTTGGGCAGAACATTGCCAAAATAAGATAGCAGAGAATAGGATAAAAAATAGTTTTTTCATTATAAAAAATTAAGATTTCAAAGGTACGTAAAATTTAAAAAAGAAAATATTTTATAAGATATTAAAATGCTTCGTTTAGTTTTTATATTTTAGCACTTTATTATGAATTATATTGAACACATAGGAAAGTATTTTACCATGCTTGGGCAGGTTTTTAAAAGACCACAAAAAATGCGTATTTTTAAAGAAGCCTTATTTAGAGAATTAGATGATTTAGGTAATAAATCACTAGGAATATCTGCTTTTATTGCCTTTTTTGTTGGAGGTGTTGTTGCGATTCAAACTGCTTTAAATGTAGATAATCCAATGATACCTAGATACTTAATTGGTTTCGCTACTAAGCGTTCTATTATTTTAGAATTTGCTCCGACTTTTGTGTCGGTTATTTTGGCAGGAAAAGTGGGTTCATTTATTACCTCAAGTATTGGTACAATGCGTGTAACTGAGCAAATTGATGCTTTAGAGGTAATGGGAATTAATTCGCTTAATCATCTGGTTTTACCTAAAATTTTGGCAACGGTATTTTTTTATCCGTTTATTATTTCTATTTCGATGTTTTTAGGAATTTTAGGAGGATATGTTGCAGGAATGTTAACAGGTTTATTTTCAACAGTAGATTATATTGATGGTATTCAATTAGAATTTAATACGTATTTTGTAAAATACGCTTTAATTAAAACTATGGTATTTGCATTTGTTATTGCAACAATTCCTTCGTATCATGGCTATTATGTTAAAGGAGGAGCTTTAGAGGTTGGTAGAGCAAGTACACAAGCTGTAGTTTGGACAAGTGTGGTGATTATTGTTTTAAATTATTTCTTAACACAAGTATTATTAGGTTAAACCAAAAAATATGATAGAAGTAAAAAACATACATAAATCTTTTGGTGATGCACATATTTTAAAAGGAATATCTGCTGTTTTTGAAAAAGGAAAAACAAGTTTAATTATTGGACAAAGTGGTTCGGGAAAAACCGTTTTTATTAAAACTTTATTAGGTTTGTTTCAGCCAGAGGAAGGTGATATTTGCTACGACGGAGTTAATTATAGCAGTATGAGTACTGATCAACGTAGAGATTTACGTAAACAAATAGGAATGGTTTTTCAAGGTTCTGCATTATTTGATTCTGCAACGGTTGCTGAGAATGTAATGTTTCCGCTAAAAATGTTTACCAAACAAACTTTAGATGAAATGTTAGAACGTGTAAATTCCGTTTTAAAACGTGTAGATTTAGTAAATGCAAACGATAAATATCCAGCTGAATTATCTGGAGGAATGCAAAAACGAGTAGCAATCGCTCGTGCAATTGTAATGAACCCGAAATATTTATTTTGCGATGAACCAAATTCAGGATTAGATCCTAGAACAGCAATTTTAATTGATAATTTAATTCAAGAAATTACCGATGAGTACAATATTACCACAGTAATCAATACACACGATATGAATTCGGTTATGGAAATTGGTGAAAAAATCATTTTTTTACGTAACGGTCTTAAAGAATGGGATGGTACAAATAACGAAATATTTATTACCGATAATAAAGCAGTAACCGATTTTGTATATTCTTCGGAATTGTTTAAAAAAGTTCGTAAAGCATATCTTTTAGAACGAGAAGGAAAAATATAAAGATAAATCTGTCGGTCTTTAAAGGGTTTTTGTAATTTTTAGTAGAACTGGTTGGATCTTTTATGACAAATTTTTATGCAAAGGCATCTAGAGATAACGTACTAAAAACCGATTAAATTTCTATTCGATAGTTTTTTTTAGCAACTATTTTTTGTCTATTACCTTAACCCAAAAAGTTAGTATTTTAATACGCCACTAACCATAAAGTAGCCGTTACTAAAGTCTATCATCAATACAAATTTTTATGCAAAAAAATTTATTTTGGATTATTTTACATCTCATGATGGTATTACACCATATCCAAACCAGCTTTAATAAAATCAACAAATAATGGATGCGGATTTAAAACGGTACTTTTATATTCTGGATGAAATTGAACAGCAACAAACCACGGATGGTTTGGTAATTCAATAATTTCTACTAAATCGGTTTTTTTGTTTTTTCCTGCAATTAGCATTCCTGCTTTTACAAATTTTTCTAAATAGTTATTATTAAATTCATAGCGATGTCTGTGTCTTTCGCTAATTTCTTGTTTGCCATAAATAGCATGTGATTTGCTGTTTTTTTCTAAAGTACAATCCCAAGCACCAAGACGCATTGTACCACCTTTTTCGGTGATTTTTTTCTGTTCTTCCATTAAATTAATAACAGGATTCGTAGTATTTGAATTCATTTCAACAGAATTAGCATCGCTAAGGTGTAGAACATTTCTTGCAAATTCAATTACTGCCATTTGCATACCCAAACAAATTCCTAAAAACGGAATATTATTTTCTCGTGCAAAGCGTACAGCATCTATTTTACCTTCAATACCTCTACCTCCAAAACCTGGAGCAACAATAATTCCGTTTAGATTTTTTAATTTTTCAGAGGTGTTTTTTTCGGTTAAACTTTCGGAGTGAATCCATTTTATATGTACCTTGGTTTCGTTGGTTGCTCCTGCGTGAATTAATGCTTCGGAAATGGATTTGTATGCATCGTGTAATTCTACGTATTTTCCAATTAATCCGATTGTTATATGGTGTTTTGGATTTTTAAATTTGTATAAAAAATCGTTCCATTTTTCTAACTTAGGTTCTGTTTTGGTTTCTAAATTTAATTTGTCTAAAACTACTTTATCTAATTTTTCGTCGAGCATTAAATTCGGAACATCATAAATGGTTTCAGCATCAATAGATTCGATAATTGAATTGGTTTCTACATTGCAAAATAAGGCTAATTTTTTACGAATATTTGCGTTTAAGTGTCTTTCGGTTCGGCAAACTAAAACATCTGGAGCAACACCACTTTGCATTAGCATTTTTACAGAATGCTGTGTTGGTTTGGTTTTTAATTCTCCTGCTGCTGCTAAATACGGAACTAAAGTAAGATGAATTACTATAATATCTTTAGAGTCTAATTCCCATTTTAATTGTCTTACTGCTTCTACGTAAGGTAAGGATTCTATATCGCCAACTGTTCCGCCAATTTCGGTAATGACAATATCAAATTCGCCAGTTTTTCCTAAAATTTGGATACGATCTTTAATTTCATCGGTAATATGCGGAATTACCTGAACGGTTTTTCCTAAAAATTCGCCTTTTCGTTCTTTGCTAATTACCGCTTGATAAATTCTACCAGTAGTAACATTATTTGCCTGTGAAGTAGGAATATTTAAAAAACGTTCGTAGTGTCCTAAATCCAAATCGGTTTCTGCACCATCTTCAGTTACAAAACATTCGCCATGTTCGTAAGGGTTTAGCGTTCCTGGATCAATATTAATATAC
>CAYOWM010000141.1:0-4932 GCA_964407635.1 uncultured Flavobacteriaceae bacterium | reverse complement strand
GTGTATATTTTAAAAACAAGCCTAATTTTTATATTGATAGTGCTGCAATTATTAGTAATTATACAAATAGCAATAATACCGAGGTTTTTCAATTAGCAGACGATATTGAACGATTACCAAATTCTCGTTTAAAAACACCTGTTGGTGTTCGATTAAATTACTATGTTAGTGAACGAATTGTATTAAAATCGTATTACCGTTTTTATACCGATGATTGGGGAATTACATCGCAAACTGCAAGTTTAGAAATTCCTTTAAAATTGGCAGATAAATTTACTTTTTACCCTTCGTTTAGATATTACACACAGACACAAGCAGATTACTTTGCTCCTTACGAAGAACACTCTATTTTAGATAGTTTTTACACTTCCGATTATGATTTATCGGCATTTAATTCCAATCAATATGGTTTAGGAATTCGATATACGGATATATTTACCAAAAGTCATATTGGCAAACTTGGCTTAAAACAAGCAAATTTAAAATATAGCAATTACCAACGAAATACAGGGTTGCATTTTAATATTGTTACTTTAGGATTTAAATTTATTTTTAAATAGCACATCCTAATTTTACAACAAACAAAAAAAGCGAATTTTCTTTTAGAAAATTCGCTTTTTAAATTTATAATAGTTTGTATATAAACATATCTATTTTACCATAATTTTTCTAATTTCGGTGCTGTTATTAGATTTTATACGTAAAATGTAAAATCCTTTTTTAAGTCCTAATTCTTTTACATCTAAAGATAATTTATCATTCGATACTGTAAAATTATTTATTACTTCTCCTCTATCATTTAACAATTCCACTTGGTTAATTGCTCCAACGATATGAATTGTTTTTACTACAGGATTTGGATATACCTCAACCAATGTTTTTTTATTAAAAGAAGGTTTTTCTTGTACATTTTCAATAACAGATACGGTTTGTTCTGTAATATCTTTTCTTACATAAAAAGTATGCACTACATTTCTAGAAAGCAATACTTCACCAGTTGTAGAAGTAGCTTCAATACGTAATGAATAAACACTTCCTGCAAGTAAATTTTCAAAAGAAATTCCGTATTTGCCTTTTTTAGCTAATGGTTTAAATGGAAACGTTTTTTCGTGTACTTTATCCATTGCAATTGGTGTATCTTGATCTACTCCTACACGAGACAAAGTTGCGGTAACTGAAACGGCTTCCAAATCAATTTTATTATCTTTGTTTGCGATACCAACTTCAATTTGCTCTCCGTTATAGCCTTTTTCCTCATCAAAATTTAAGTTTACCGCAAAAGCAGTATTGCTTTCTTTATTATTTGCAATAACTAAAAAATCATTTTCATCAGTTACTAAATTATATGTTCCTTTTTTTAATTGCGAAACATTTGCAACAGTAACACTAGCTCCTGACAGTATATCTTTTCTAGATTCTAAGGTCTTTACTAGTACCTTTTCTCCTGTTTTAGTATTCATAAAAGTAAGATAATCAACTGGATTTTCTGCATAAATTAATAAACCTAACGGATTATTACTTTCCTCTACAATAAAGTTTGTAGTTCCGTTTTTAGCAAAATACATATTTCCGTTACTAGCTAAAATTCTAGATTTCTCAGCTTTAACTGGATCTTTATCTATTTTTACAGAATTTGTTGTTGCTACTCTACCATAATTATAGCCATTAAACAAACCTCTATGCAAATATGGTGCAGCTTCTCTTGAAAAATGATTTTCACCACGTTCCCATAAAGAGGAATGATTTGCATCACGCATCGTACGATAATTACTATCACCTGCTCCTGGTGTTAAACTAGGATAAGCATTTCCGTTAATATTTCTTTTAGCACGATATTCCGAAATAAAACCATCACTACTACTATGCCAGTTTCTCCAACCAGAATCAAACCAATCCCATTCCCAATACGCATCTAAATACGCTCCAACAGAATGCTGAAATGCTTTACCAACATAACAATAGTACCAAATATTTTGATAACATTCGTCATTAGATTGATGAGCCCACCAACGCGTAGTATTATCTTCTACTAAATTTAATCGATTGTACGAAGCTCCATTTGGATGGTAATAGTTTTTAAAAGTAGAAGTAGAATTAATTCGCCAACCTTTTGCCCAATTATGGAACGAATTAACCGTTCCGCTTGTTAAAGAACTTCCGTTTGTGTACCACATTGTAGCCCAAACCAAGCCCGAAAAATACGATAATGTAGAGCCTACATCTGCAACTCTTGCTCCTTGAACAGGAGAACTAAAAGTATAAACACCATCTACTTTTTCATATCCAAAACTAGGTAATGAATAACCAACATACGGATTTTGACCATACAACGCTCTTTCGGTATCCAAACCACCTTTACTATGAGCGACGATACTTACCGTTTCTGCTCCAAAATGGTAACGTACTTTGTCAATCATCTTTTTTAATAATTTACCATTTTCAATAGTTGAACCCAACGGTTTTAATTGTACAAACGCTGCATAAAGACCATAATTTCGCACTTGATCAATATTTGCATCGTACGATCCTGATAATTTACCTGTAATTCCATGCACAAAGATAACAGGTGTCTTTGTACTAGTTTTTGCATATCCTGTTGGATATAAAATAGTTCCCGGAGTATCATGAGAAGTGGTTGTTCCGCTTGATACATTGTAATTAATTTCATGAATAGTTTGTGCGGATACAAAACTAATTGCAAACGCTACTAATACTGTTACTAATCTTTTTTTCATATAAAAATATTTAAAGTTAAGTTCCAAATATATGAAAATATATTTTATTTAATCCAATAATGACAAAATCCATTTAGCATAAGTTATAAGAATCTGTTACCTTTGCAATCAAATTTTATATAATGAAAAAAATAATTGCAAAATTGGTATTTTTTATTGCAGGTTGGAAATGGCAATACGATAACGAATTTAATGTTAAAAAATGTGTTATGATTGCTGCACCACATACCTCAAATTGGGATTTATTTTACGCCATGGCAACGTATTGGCGTTATGGTGTAAAAGCCAAATTTTTTATAAAAGATTCTTATACAAAAGGAATTCATGGTTATATTTTCAAAAAAATGGGAGCTATTGGTGTAAATCGTGGCAAACGGAATAATTTGGTAGATTATGCCGTAAAACTTTTTAAAGAAAACGAGGAGTTTGTTTTACTTGTTCCTGCCGAAGCAACAAGAAAAAGAGTTCCAAAATGGAAAAAAGGTTTCTATTATATTGCAAAAAAGGCAAATGTTCCTGTTGCATTAGGATATTTAGATTACAAAAAGAAAATTTCTGGCGTTGGTGGTTTAGTTACTCTTAGCGACTCTTTTGAAAAAGATATGGAAAAAATTCAAGATTTTTATAAAGATATTACTGCAAAATTTCCAGAAAATTTTAATAAAAAAATCTATTAAGCCAAGACCTTATCTAGATATTTATCCGTTTTAAAAAAGTACAACACTACTAGTATGCTTATTAAAAACAGAAATCCTCCAAATTGATGCAAAACCCCTAAAACTACTGGAACACTATACAAAATGGTAAAAACACCTAATAAAAATTGATAACTAATTACAACTAGCATAAAAGTAATTGCTCGTTTTTGATGCAAACTTAAAAATTGTTTTTTGGCATATATAAATACATAAATTG
Source organism: uncultured Flavobacteriaceae bacterium (assembly GCA_964407635.1). Taxonomy (GTDB): domain Bacteria; phylum Bacteroidota; class Bacteroidia; order Flavobacteriales; family Flavobacteriaceae; genus S010-17. Next base: position 1,282 of record CAYOWM010000141.1, on the reverse strand, counting down.
TTATACTCAAAACAATTACAGCCATCCATCTGTGTATAAATTGTATGGCATACGGATCATTAATCAAGCTAAACCAACCTTGCTTATTAAAATTTTCAGAAATTATAGTAGGAAACCATTCTACACCCATTTTAGGAAAAGTAGGATACATTTTTCCTGCTTTTAAACCTGCTACAAATGCACCGTAAATAAATTGAATTGTAGTGAAAAACAAAAGTACTTTAGCTAGTAAAAAAACATTTTTTGTTGCTTTCGTATTTATTTCTTTTTTAGGAAAAAGCAATAGTAAAACATTCCAAAAAATAAATGAAAATAAAAATAAAGCCAATATAAAATGTATTGCTAATCTAAAATGACTAACATTAGGATTAGCAATCAAACCACTTTTTACCATATACCAACCTGCTAATCCTTGCAATCCTCCAAGTAAAAACATAACAATAGAATTACGAAGTAACCATTTTTGCTTTATTTTTCCTTTTATAACAAAATAGATAAACGGCAGTAAAAACACCATTGCCATTATCCTACCAATTAAACGATGTAAATATTCCCAAAAGAAAATATCTTTAAACTCTTCTAAAGTAAAATGGTAATTCTTTTTAATATATTCTGGCGAGGTTTGGTATTTAACAAACTCTGTTTGCCATTGCGTTTCATTCAAAGGTGGAATTACTCCTGTTACAGGTTTCCAAGTTACCATAGATAACCCTGAATGTGTCAGACGTGTAATACCACCAACTAAAACCATAATGGCAACTAAGCTACATCCTACCAATAACCATTTTGCCATTTGCAAAGCATCTTTTTTAGAAATTTCAGACATTTTATTAAAATTTGCTTCAAAATTACGTAATTTTTAGGGTTAAGATATTATAATCTGATAAAAATCTAGTGAATTTATTATGACTAATTGCTCCATCTAAAACTCTTGACAAACCTGTGCAGATAACTAGTTGAATAAAATTAATTAAATAGTCCATATATAATTCTTTCAAGGCATTAACAATTCTATTGTTTTTTTACAAATTTAAACATTATTTTTGCATAAGGTTCGTTAAATAGTTAGATAAAAAGAGGATATTTCGCCTTTTTTTAGTACTTTTGTTTCACACTATTTACTAAAATATGACTAATTGCAACCACTGTATTATTAAAGAATTAAACTCACTTAATAAATTGAGTACAGATGAATTACAAGATATTTCAAATAAAAAAGTAACTATTTCTTTTAAAAAAGGAGATACTATTTTTGAAGAAGGTACTAGATTAAAAGGTGTTT
>CAYOWM010000140.1:0-4946 GCA_964407635.1 uncultured Flavobacteriaceae bacterium | reverse complement strand
TAGCAACGGTTTTATATCCGCAGTTTCGCCAAAGCGATATTGTCGTGATATAAATTTATTGTAAAGTTAGATTAATTATTTTGTGTTTACAAGAAAATGAGATAACTTTTTATAACTTTTCCCCAGCTTTTATATCTGACCTATTTTTTTTGAATTCATTTATAAAATAATTTTAATTTTCTTTGGACTATTTTATATTTTGATAATGGTTATGAAATGTAATTTGGGTAAGATATTCATATTCTAGCCTAGCAACTCTGCAATTCGTTTAATAGCTTCGGTTAATAAGTCTTGCGAAGTTGCGTATGAGAGTCTAATACAATTTGGTTGTCCGAAAGCATCACCAGTTACCGTTGCTACATTTGCTTTTTCTAATAAAAGTAAAGAAAAATCTGAGGCATTTTTTATTGTCATTCCAGCAATGGTTTTACCAAAATAATACGAAATATCAGGAAAAACATAAAAAGCACCTTCTGGTACATTTAATTTAAATCCTTTTATTTTAGATAATAAATTCAAAACCAAATCACGACGAATTTTAAACTCATCTACCATAAATTTTATTTTAGAAACAGGAGCATCTAAAGCAGCGATAGTTGCCATTTGTGCAATACAATTTGTACCAGAAGTAATTTGTCCTTGAAATTTAGTACACGCTTTTGCAATCCATTCAGGAGCTCCGATATAACCAACACGCCAACCAGTCATAGCAAATGATTTGCTTACACCATTTACCGTAATAGTTCGTTCGTACATATTTTCGATACGAGCAAAACTAAAATTGGTTCCTTTAAATAAAATATGCTCGTATATTTCATCGGAAATTATATAAATATCAGGATATTTTTCTAAAACTTTTGCCAAAGCACGATATTCCGCTTCAGAATATACCGAACCACTTGGATTATTAGGCGAATTAAAAAATAATAATTTTGTTTTTGGTGTAATGGCTTTTTCTAACTGTTCAGGTGTTATTTTAAAATCATTTTCAATAGAAGTTGGTATTTCTACAGGAACGCCTTCCGCTAAATTTACCATTGCTTCGTAACTTACCCAAAAAGGTGCTGGTAATAAAACTTCCTCTTTTGGATTTAATAAAACCATTACTACATTTGCCAAAGCTTGTTTTGCACCAGTAGAAACCACAATTTGATTTTCAGAATAATCTAAAGCATTATCTCGTTTAAATTTTCTGCAAACAGCTTGTCTTAATTCTAAATAACCATTAACAGGAGTATAAGAGTTGTAATTATCATTAATTGCTTGTATTGCAGCTTCTTTAACAAAATTAGGTGTGTTAAAATCTGGCTCACCAAGACTTAAACTAATAATATCTCTACCTTGTGCTTTTAATTCTCGTGCCTTAGCTGCCATTGCTAAAGTTTGTGAAACAGGCAAATTTTGTATTCTGTTTGAAAGTTTATTTTTCATTAGGTTTCTATTTTGAATGGCTAAAGTATAAAAATAAAAACCTTTACAAAAGAAAAACGAAATGGTTTTTAAAATGTTTTATCAATCATTTAATTTTAACTGTAAATATGTATTAAAATTTCATGTTTTATAATAATTTAAACACTCATAAAGAAATCCTAATATATAATCACGGTTTCACATATTTTTAAATATCAGACTAAAAACTCCGCTATACATATTTAGTTAAAAATAAATGTAATTTATATTACATAACTTATAATTATTTAATAAATTTGCAAAGTTTTTAGAAATCCTAATAAAATATAACAAATGTCAACAGACATACAAATTAAAAAGGGCTTAGATATTAAGTTAAAAGGGAAAGCAAAGCTAGATACATCTAGCGTTTCTCGTTCTAAAATGTACACTATTTATCCTGAAGACTTTCATGGTATTACTCCTAAACTATCTGTAAAAGTAGGTGCAAAAGTAAAAGCTGGTGATTCTATTTTTCATAATAAGAATTACGATGCAATGCATTTTACAGCACCAGTTAGCGGAGAAATCAAAGAAATTATTCGTGGAGAAAAGCGTAAAATTTTAGCAATAACCATACAAGCCAACGACACAGATGACTACAAAGATTTTGGTGTAAAAACGCCAAGTAATCTTGCAGGACCACAAGTAAAACAGCAATTGCTAGAAAGCGGTTGTTGGACGTTTATTAAGCAAAGACCATACGATGTTATTGCAAATCCAGATGTAGAGCCAAAAGCAATTTTTGTTTCAGGGTTTGATACTGCACCTTTAGCACCAAACATTCCTTTTATCCTTAAAGGAAAAGAAGAAGCTTTTCAGGCAGGTATAGATGCATTAAGTAAACTTACTACTGGTAAAATTCACCTTTCCGTTAATGAAAAATCTTTTCTAAACGATGTAAAAGGAGTAAAACTTCATCAAGTTTCAGGAGTACATCCTGCAGGATTAGTAGGTACACAAATCAATAAAATTGATCCTGTTAACAAAGGTGAATTAGTTTACACTGTAAATGCGTACGATGTAGCAATAATTGGCGAATTGTTTTTAACAGGAAAATACAATGCCGAAAGAGTACTTGCTGTTGCAGGTTCTAAAGTAGGTAAAGCACAATACTATACTGCAAAAACAGGAGCAAATATTTCAGAAATTTTAAAAGCTTCGGATACCAATACCGAAAATACACGTATTATTTCAGGTAATCCACTTACAGGAAAAAGTATTGGTACAGAAGGTTTTTTAAGACATTATACAACTTCCGTTACTGCAATTCCAGAAGGAAATGATTACGAATTATTTGGATGGAATAAACCAGTATTTAATAAATTTTCTATAACACGAGCTTTAACTTTTTCGTGGTTAAATCCAAAAAAAGAATACGATTTAGATACCAATACCAATGGCGAACACAGAGCCTATGTTTTAACAGGAATGTACGAACAAGTATTTCCGTTAGATATTATGCCAATGCAAATACTAAAATCTTGTTTATATAAAGATTTAGACGAAATGGAAGCTTTAGGAATGTACGAAGTAGCTCCAGAAGATTTTGCTTTAACAGAATTTGTTTGCGTTTCTAAACAACCAAATCAAGATATTATACGAAAAGGTTTAGATTTAATGATAAAAGAAATAGGATAATCATGAGTTTAAAAAATAAATTACACGAGTTAAAGTTAAAATATCAAGGAACAAAAACAGAACCATTATTTAATGCGTTCCATACCTTTTTATATACACCTAACGAAGTTACCCATTCTGGTTCAAGTATTAGAGTGGTAGATGATTTAAAACGAACGATGAACACCGTTATTATGGCTTTAGTGCCAGTGCTTATCTTTTCGATGTTTAACGCAGGATACCAACATTTTCTCGCATTAGGAGAAATAAAAAAAGTATCAGGAGGATTTTTTAGTCCTGAATTTTGGAGTTTTTCAAACTTTTCGGTAGGATTTGTAAAAATCATTCCTTTAGTAATTGTATCGTATCTTGTTGGTCTTGGCGTAGAATTTCTATTTGCAATAAAAAAAGGACACGAAGTAGAAGAAGGATACCTTGTAACAGGAATGCTTGTACCATTAATTGTACCAGTAGATATTCCGTTATGGATGTTAGCAATTGCTGTGATATTTGGTGTAGTAATTGGTAAAGAAGTATTTGGAGGTACAGGTATGAATATCTTAAATCCAGCTTTAACTATCCGAGCATTTTTATTCTTTGCTTATCCAACTTGGATGACAGGAGATAAAGTATGGGTAAATGGTCTTGTTGAAAGAGCAAAAGATGCCAATTTAGATGCTATATCTGGAGAAACCATTTTAGGAAGTTTAGCACAAGGAAAAGAATACTTGTTTACAATAAAAGAAATGTTTTACGGATTTATTCCTGGTTCTGTAGGTGAAACATCTACTTTACTAATTTTACTAGCAGCTCTATTTTTAATTTTTTCTAAAATAGGTAGTTGGCGAATTATGCTATCTGCCGTAATCGGTGCATTATTTATGGGATTTATTTTTAATCAGATTGCACCATCTATGCAAGGAACAAAATTTTATCATTTAATGGCAATGCCTTATTGGCAACACTTATTATTAGGTGGTTTTGCTTTTGGAGTTGTATTTATGGCAACCGATCCTGTAACTGCAAGTCAAACTACCAAAGGAAAATGGATTTACGGATTTTTAATAGGAGTAATGTCTATTATGATTCGTGTGTTTAATCCTGCATATCCAGAAGGAGTAATGCTTGCAATCTTATTACTAAATGTCTTTGCACCAACTATTGATCATATTGTTGTAAGTGCAAACATTAAAAAAAGAAAAAAACGTATAAAAACGGCTTAATCATGGAAAAAAGAACAGATAAAAATTCATATACACTTCTTTTTGCAGTTGCAATGGTGGTTATTGTTGGTACTTTGTTGGCTTTTACCTCTCAAGTATTAAAAAGTAAAATTGACGAAAACAAACGTATAGAAAAACAGCAAAATATTCTATACGCAATGGGTGTAAATGAAAACGAAGGCTCTAATGCTAATTTTATTCCTGCAAATAAAGTAGATGGTGTTTTTAAGCAATTTATTAAAAAACAATTAGTTATTGAAGGCGATAAAATTACCGAAAATGACAAAGCGTATTTAATAGATATTAAAGCAGAACAAGAATATGCAAAAGATCCAAAAAACACCAGACGTTTACCTTTATTTATTGGTGAAAAAGATGGGAAAACCTTTTATATAGCTCCAATTAGAGGTAAAGGACTTTGGGATGCTATTTGGGCATATATCGCTATGGATAAAAATATGGTTGTGCAAGGTGCATTTTTTGACCACAAAGGAGAAACTCCTGGTTTAGGTGCAAACATTACACAACGTTTTTTTATGGATGATTTTATTGGTGAACACCTTTTAGATAAAAATGGAAATTTTAAAGGGATTACCGTTTTAAAAGGAAATGCAGATCCAAAAAATGTTGATAAATTAGACAATGAAATAGATG
>CAYOWM010000139.1:0-4974 GCA_964407635.1 uncultured Flavobacteriaceae bacterium | reverse complement strand
TTCTAATCCAGTTTCGTTTTGTGCACCTTGTTTGTATTTAAAATGAGCAGCATATCCTTTTTCGGCAATTTCATTCATCCGTTCTGAACGAATTTGTACTTCAACCCAACGACCTTTTAAACCCATTACTGTGATGTGTAGCGCTTCGTATCCTGTAGTTTTAGGAGTGCTAATCCAATCTCGTAATCGATCAGGGTTTGGACGAAATTTATCGGTAATTAACGAATAAATTCGCCATGCAGTTAGTTTTTCCTCTTTTTGTTGTTTGGTTTTGTAAATAATTCGGATAGCAAATTTATCGTAAACTTCATCAAAAGAAACACCTTGTTTTAGCATTTTTCTACGAATGGAGTAAATAGATTTTGGTCTGCCAATAATATCGTATTCTAGTTTTTCTTTATCTAAAAGTGTTTTTAAGGATTTTATAAATGTTTTTATATAAATATCTTGTTCCTCTTTACTTTGTGTTATTAAATTTGAAATATCTTTATACACTTCAGGTTCGGTGTATTTTAAGCCTAAATCCTCTAATTGCGTTTTTATGTTGTATAAACCTAAACGATGTGCTAACGGAGCGTAAATAAATAGTGTTTCACTTGCGATTTTCACTTGTTTGTGAGGAGGCATGGCATCCATAGTTTGCATGTTGTGCAATCTATCGGCAATTTTAATTAAAATTACTCGTACATCGTCGTTTAATGTTAGTAGTAATTTTCGGTAATTTTCGGCTTGTAAAGACGGAATTTTATCTTTTTTTAAGTGTGCAATTTTGGTAAGACCATTCACAATTCGTGCAATGGTTTCGCCAAAAATTTGTTCCATATCGTTAAGTGTATATTCAGTATCCTCAACGACATCATGTAATAGTGCAGCAGCGATAGAGGTAGCACCTAAACCAATATCATTTGCTACAATTTTTGCCACAGCAATTGGATGAAAAATATATGGTTCGCCAGTTTTTCTGCGTTGTTCTTTATGTGCATCTACAGCTAGTTCAAATGCTTTACGAATTAATTTTTTATCTGCAGTAGATAAAATTTCGTATGAGTCTTTAAGCAGATTTTTATATCGCCTTGCAATTTCTTTATTTTCTTCTTCTATAGTAGCATTATAAACCATAGAATAAAAGTAAAAATTTATTTTAAACGTGAAGTGTTTTTTTTACTTTTTTTTGAAAAATTACATAGTGTTTTATCAGATAGTTACTACAAGGTTAAATTACGCATTTAATTCTTGATTTTTAGGAGTTGTTGGATTGTAACCAAAATCCGCATCAGGTAATGCAATGTTTAGTTGTGAAATAATATAACCGATACTTGCAAAATGATGTATGGCATGGCTATGTGCTTGAATAAGAGCTGAAGCAAGTGTGTAATTTACGGTTACGTTTCCTAAACCTAAATCATCACTTACTTCAACTATTGTATTAAAATTTTGTGATTTTATTTCTTGTAATTTGCTTATGGTTTTTTCGAAATATGCTAAACCAAAAGCAATTTTTGTTTCGGCAAGTTCATTTCTTTTTCTTGCGGTTAAATCTACTTTACCAGATTCTAATCCATCAAAAATACAATCAAAAACATCTAAAATATGACGCATATGTCCTCCTATACTAGAATAATACGGAGCAATAGATTTATCGCTATATTGTAAATCATTTATATTTTCTAATAGATGAACGCCTCTTTTTAGGTTTAAAATAATTGCATTAACCATAATTACGTGTTTTGTTTTTATTTTCTGTCGCAAATATAGTAATTAATTACACGACTTGAAAAGAATGTTTTACATAATGGATTTAGCACCAGAAATAATTGCTAAAATTATAAACAGTCCTGCTAAAATGTAATTTATATTTTTAGCTATAAATTGTGCTTTTTTTGCTATTATTTGGGCAAAAGAAGCATAGATGGAAAATAAAGAAAATGCACCAAGCACAGCACCTACAACATAAATAACAGAATATGGAATTTCTAACAACATACCATATCCTTCGCCTACTTTAGCCATTCCTAAATAAAAAGGAATTGCAAGCATATTTAAGGAAGACATTCCCATGCCGATTACAAACGAACTTCCTTTTTTATTTTTTCCTTCGGCTTTGAATTTTTTTCGTGCTTGTATAAAAAAGAAAATGGCAAGCCCAAGTAAAACAAAAAATGCTGCTTTTTGAAGCGTTTTTATTATTTCAGGGGTTATTTTATTTGCAAAATAAACAGCAATAAATGCCTGAATAAAAACAATGGAAGCTGCACCTGCAGCAAATTGTATTCCTGCTTTTTTTCCTTTGTCAAGGGTTGTTTTTGCAGCAGTCATATTAAGCATAGAAGGAGCTATGAGTCCTAAAAATGCAGCTACAAATCCGATTATAAATGGTAAAATATAATTCATATTTTTTTAATTTTTTAAGGTTTCTTTTTACGAAATTGAGCCAAATATACAAATTATACATTTGGCTCTCTTTCTACTAACTAAAATCAATTTTTATTTCTTTGCATAGGCAATTTCTGGTACATCTTGCGGAGCATCTACTTCGCCAATTTTACCATCTTTTGCAGTATTATCAATTGTATTTTGGATATCCTCGGTATTTTGATGGATAATATTTACGGGTTGTAATCCAATATTTTTTGCTCCTTTTTTAATTAAATAGCGTAAAAAGAACGCTAATAAAATCATCCAAGCAAACATAATTACTTTTTGCATGGTTGGATCATCGGTAAGTAAAGAGTAAATTTCTCTTTTTGTAGAAATTAATCCTGGAGTACCATCGGCATGAGTACCAAATAAAACGGTATTATCTAAAAAGTGTTTATGTGCACTATAAAATAGCGTATATGGTAAATAACCTATTGCAAATCCCATAAAACCAACTAAAGTGTTTAAATATCCCATACCAATACGCATATACGAACGAATTTCACAACCAATTAAGGTAACCGCTCCAAATCCTAAAAATAAGCCTCCAATGAAGTTCCCAGCAGTTAATCCTGATTTTACACTAGTTCCTAAAGCAGGAGATACACCAAAGAAACTCCAAGCAATTAACATAAATACAAGCATAAGAACCCAAGTAGTAACCACACCAACCATCGGAGCATAACTACGCATTAAAGTTCTCGTAATTTTCGGAACACCCATTTTTGCATATTTATCATCATCTTTAGTCATATCGCTAGAGGTTTCTAAAGATACTAAGGAACACTCTGTACCATAACCACTTTTTGATAAAGCAATACCAGCAACAATACCTGCAAGTAAAGTTAAAACAACAAATAATCCGTTTTTGTCTGCAACAGATTTCCCAAATGCAGCAAGTTTATTTCCGTTAAGATGTTGCATAGATTCAGCACCAAATGCACCATATAAAGCTGCAGTTAAAAACAATATGGTAAAAGCAGCAGCAATCCAAAATATTGGATTTTTTTTCCAGTTATAACCTGGTTTGTAAGTTGCTTGTTCTCCAGCATCTGCATGCATTACGTATGCTTTGGTTTCTTGGTGTTTAAAGTAGTTTGCTAAGCCCATTTTTTTCATAAATAAAAAACCTAAAGCTCCACCCATAGCCATAAAAATTACCGAACCAAAAGAACGTATTCCCATAAATGGAATTCCTCCCATTAAATGTGTAAGTGTACAACCACCAGCAAGACGTGTTCCATAGCTAAAAAATGCACCACCAAAAAAGGAAACAATTAAGGCTTTTTTAGAGTAATATGCCCATCCTCTATATTCATTTTCCATTCTAGTTACTAAAAATCCACCGATAATCATTCCTAAAATTGGCCAACCAATTCCTGGTGAGAATACACCTGTATTTCCGTCAATAATATTTCCAGCAGCATCTACACCATATTTTCCGTATAATTCAGAGTAGAAACCGAAAGCATTATTTATAAATACTTCTAGTCCTCTAAACATTCTACCTAAATCTGTGGTAACGCTAATATGCATTAAATTTGGTGTTTTTCCTGCACTAGATTTATAAAGCCAAATGGCAATCATATAAATAATTTGTGCAACGGCAAACAACACACCTGCATACACGTATGACCATTGGTTTGTTATTAATTTTTTAAATGAAAATTTTGAATTACGCATTGTTTTTCTATTTTATTTGTTAGTTAAATGAGTAGTTAAATTAAAAAATAGAGGGATTTTTTTAGATTTAACTACTCGTTGTATGTATTTAGAAATCTATTTGAACTCTAAATAAATGTTGGTTTAAATTACCAAGAACATCATTATTATCATCGGTAATAGCATAGTTATACATAATTCGTGCATGCGAATTTAAATACCAATTTAAACCAAAAGTGATGTTATTAATGTCTTGAGGCAATCCTGCATTTGCAGAAATTATATCATCCGTAGCATGCATTGTAGAGTATCTAGCAAGTACTTCTACCGCACCAAAGCCTCCATTGTCAATGTCATTTTTTGGTTTAACTCTACCAAAAGCTCCGTGTTTATAAGGTCTGTGTTCTCCTGTAAGAAAATAACTAGCAAGTGCATAGTAACTGCTCATTTTGTAATCTGCACCAGAAGCATCCCAAGATTGTGTTTTGTATTCACCTTGTAAAGATAAAGAACCAAATGTAGAGCCAAATTCTAAACCTAAATCTGTTCTTGTATCAGCTCCTGGGAACGTGTAATGGTATTTTCCTGAAGTTTGATCTGTTCCAAAATGATTTTCTGCTCTAAATTTTAAATCTGAATACGGACGACCTGCATAATTAATTCCTAAATGAACTAATTTATGATTTTCATTATCATTCAAAACAGTACCAGTAGCTCTTGCAACTACATTCATACCATCCTCTAAACTTGTGTCCACAAATCCATCACTATTTGCACCATTATTAGTTAATGCAAATTGAAAAGTTGCTTTACCGTCTAATAATCCGAAATTTTCGTAGTGAAAACCACTTCCCCAACGGAAATTTTGCATAGAAGTAAGCATTGCTCTCTCAA
>CAYOWM010000138.1:0-5053 GCA_964407635.1 uncultured Flavobacteriaceae bacterium | reverse complement strand
AGAAAAAAGAGAAGCAGTAGTTGCAATTATAGGATTAGGATATGTAGGTTTACCTCTTGCCGTTGAATTTGCGAAAAAATATCATACAATTGGTTTTGACATAAATCAAACGCGAATAGATCAATTAAAAGAAAACAAAGACATCACTTTAGAAACTTCCGCCGAAGAACTAAGTTTAGTAAATAAAAAAACCCTTACGCCAGAAAATGGTTTATGGCTAACCTGTAATATAGACGAAATAAAAGAAGCCAATTTTTATATCATTACTGTACCAACTCCTGTGGATAAAAATAACAACCCAGACCTTACTCCTTTATATAAAGCGAGTGAAACTGTTGGTGCTGTTTTAAAAAAAGGAGATATCGTTGTTTACGAATCTACCGTTTTCCCTGGTGCAACCGAAGAAGAATGTGTACCAATCTTAGAAAAAATATCGGAACTAAAATTTAATACTGATTTTTTTGTTGGCTATTCACCTGAAAGAATAAATCCTGGTGATAAAGAGCGAACCGTTACAAAAATATTAAAAGTTACCTCTGGTTCTACACCCGAAATTGCAAAAAAAATTGATACCATATATAAAAGTATCATTACCGCAGGAACACATCTTGCTCCTAGTATAAAAGTGGCAGAAGCTGCAAAAGTTATTGAAAATTCGCAACGAGATATTAACATTGCATTCGTTAACGAACTATCCAAAATTTTCAAATTAATGGATATTGACACCAACGAGGTACTTGCTGCTGCTGGTACAAAATGGAATTTCCTACCTTTTAAACCTGGTTTAGTTGGAGGACATTGTATTGGTGTAGATCCGTATTATTTAGCACAAAAAGCAATTCAACTAGGTTATAATCCTGAAATAATTTTAGCAGGAAGACGCTTAAATGATAGTATGGGTGCTTTTGTTGCACAAGAATTAGTCAAATTAATGATAAAAAAAGATATCAACGTAAAAAATGCCAATACTTTTTTTTTAGGAATTACTTTTAAAGAAAATTGTCCAGATATTAGAAATTCAAGAGCAATTGATGTTATTAACGAACTGAAATCTTTTAAATTAAATGTAGATGTTTACGATCCTTGGGCAACCGTATCTGCTGTAAAACACGAATATGATATTGATTTAATATCAGACATAAAAGATGTTACTAAAAAATACGATTCGGTTATTATTGTTGTAGCACATAACGAATTTAAAGAATTAGATATTTCTAAATTAACTAAAAAAAATCATGTAATTTACGATGTAAAAGCAATGCTTCCTAAAGAAAAATCGGATAGTAGGTTATAATTTTATAGATGAATCAAAATAAAAACATATTAATAACTGGTGGTGCTGGATTTATTGGTTCGCATCTAACACGTTTGTTTGTAAATAAATATCCTAATTATAATATTTTTAATTTAGATAAATTAACCTACGCAGGAAATTTAGAAAATCTAACAGACCTAAAAAATAAAAAAAATTACACTTTTATCCAAGGTGATATCGCAAATATTGAAATTATACGAAAAATTTTTACCGAAAATAATATTGATGCTGTAATACATCTTGCCGCAGAATCGCATGTAGATAGATCCATTTCAAATCCACTAGAATTTGTACAAACTAATGTAATCGGAACTGTAAACTTACTACAAACAGCTCTTGAAAATTGGAAGAATAAAAAAAACACGCTTTTTTACCATGTATCCACTGACGAAGTATATGGCTCATTAGACAACGATGGCTTTTTTACCGAAAAATCAGCATACCAACCACATAGTCCATATTCTGCTTCAAAAGCAAGTTCTGATCATTTTGTAAGAGCATACCACGACACCTATAAATTACCAATTGTAATTTCAAATTGTTCTAATAATTATGGTCCAAATCAATTTCCTGAAAAATTAATTCCGCTTTTTATAAAAAACATACAAAATAATAAAAACCTTCCTGTTTATGGAGATGGAAAAAATATAAGAGATTGGTTGTATGTAACCGATCATGTAGAGGCCATTGATTTACTATTTCATAAAGGAAAAATAGGCGAAACCTATACTATTGGAGGAGAAAACGAATGGACAAACATCGATTTAATTGAAAAATTAATTCAAATAACCGATAAAAAATTAAACCGAAAAGAAGGTGCTTCAAAAAAATTAATCACTTTTGTAACCGATAGAAAAGGACACGATTTAAGATATGCTATAGATATATCTAAAATTAAAACGGAATTAAATTGGCAACCAAAAATAAATTTTGAAGAAGGTTTAGAAAAAACCGTAACTTGGTATCTTGATAATAAAGTATGGTTAGACAATATTGCTTTAGGAAACTATCAGAAAATCAAATTTTAATCTAAAATGAAAGGAATTATACTCGCAGGAGGCTCAGGAACACGCTTATACCCTTTAACAAAAGTGGTATCCAAGCAATTATTACCTGTTTACGATAAACCGATGATTTATTATCCATTATCGGTTTTAATGCTTGCTGGTATAAAAGAGATTTTAATTATTTCAACACCTAGCGATTTACCAAATTTTGAAAAATTATTTGGCAATGGCAATCAATTAGGTTTAAATATTTCGTACAAAGCACAACCTAGTCCTGATGGATTGGCACAAGCCTTTATTCTTGGCGAAGAATTTATAGGTAACGATGATGTTTGCTTAGTTCTTGGCGATAATATTTTTTACGGAGCAGGATTGCAAGACATTTTAAAAGATGCCGTAAAAACAGTAGAAAAAGAAAAAAAATCGGTTGTTTTTGGCTATGCAGTAAAAAATGCTAGTAGATATGGTGTCGCAGAAATGGATGCTAAAAACAACGTAATAAGCATTGAAGAAAAACCCGAAAAACCAAAAAGTAATTTTGCAGTTGTTGGTCTGTATTTTTATACAAATGAGGTGATTAGCATTGCAAAAAAAGTAAAACCTTCCAAAAGAAACGAATTAGAAATAACTTCCGTAAATCAAATATATTTAGAAAATAAAAAACTTAAAATGCAATTATTAGGCAGAGGTTTTGCATGGCTAGATTCTGGCACACACGAATCTTTAAATAATGCCTCTGAATTTATAAAAGCAATTGAAAACAGAACAGGATTAAAAGTTGCTTGTATTGAAGAAATTGCATACAAACTAAATTATATAAACAAAAAACAACTATTAAATTTAGCAAACGAACTTGGTAAAAGCGATTATGCTACTTATTTAAAACAAATATAAACCAATGAAAAAAATACTAATCACAGGAGTTGCAGGTTTTATCGGACATCATTTAGCTAATTTATTATTAAAAAATAATTATGAAGTAATTGGTATCGATAATATTAACGATTATTACGACCAAAATTTAAAATTAGCAAGACTTAACGATTTAGGAATAGATACTTCAAACATAACATATAACCAACCAATACAAGGCAAAATAAAATTTATAAAAATAGATTTAGCAGATAAAGATGCCATTCTAAGCCTTTTTAACAACGAAAAATTTAATTATGTAATGAACCTTGCTGCACAAGCAGGTGTTAGATATTCTTTAATAAACCCACATTCGTATGTAGATAGTAACATAACTGGATTTTTAAATATTTTAGAAGGCTGTCGTGCAAATCCTGTTGCGCATTTATTGTATGCTTCATCTAGTTCGGTTTATGGTTTAAGCGAAGAAATTCCGTTTACTACAAGTAGCCATACCGATCATCCGTTAGCAATGTATGCAGCAAGTAAAAAGTGTAATGAAATGATGGCACACTCGTATTCCTATCTTTATAAAATACCTTCGACTGGTTTGCGTTTCTTTACCGTTTATGGTCCTTGGGGAAGACCTGATATGGCATTGCATATTTTTACTAAAGCAATTGTTGAGGACAAAGAATTTGAAGTTTTTAATCACGGAAATATGAGTAGAGATTTTACCTATGTAGATGATATTGTAGAAAGTATAAAACGTTTAATTCCGTTAGCACCGAAAGAAAACAATCCTAAATTTAATCCTAAAAAACCAAACCCTGCAATTAGTTCTGCTCCATACCAACTATTTAATGTAGGTAATAATAGTCCTGTAGCACTAATGGATTATGTACATGCAGTTGAAAAAGCTCTTGGTAAAAAAGGAAAAATTATTTATAAAGGTATGCAACCTGGTGATGTACAATCTACCTATGCCAATGTGCAAAATTTATTTGATTATATAAACTTTAAACCAAGCACAACTATTGAAGAAGGAATTAAAATATTTGTAGATAAATTTTTAGAATTAAGAGAAAAAAGCACAAAATAGTATTAAAAATATTCTTAAGTTTGCTAAAATATATTGAATAGACAACAAAAATAAATGAAAAATAAAATAATCATAATTGGCACAGGATATGTTGGACTTGTTACAGGAACTTGCTTTGCTGAAATGGGAAACAAGGTAGTTTGTGTAGATATTGATACAAATAAAATAGCTAATTTAAAAAAGGGTATCATTCCTATATTTGAACCAGGTTTAAAACAACTTGTTCTTGAAAATTATAAAAATGGTAATTTAAACTTTACCACTAATCTAAACGAAGTTATTAATGATGCCACAATTATTTTTATTGCCGTAGGAACACCTATGGGTGACGATGGTTCTGCCGATTTAAAATTTGTAATTACCGTTGCAAAACAAATCGGACAATTAATGCAAAAACCTTTAATTGTTGTAGATAAATCCACTGTACCTGTTGGCACTGCCGATATGGTTAGAAAAACAATAAAAACCGAATTAGATAAACGAAATGTATCCATAAATTTTGAGGTTGTTTCCAATCCTGAATTTTTAAAAGAAGGCGATGCTATAAATGATTTTATGAAACCTGATCGTGTTGTAATTGGTTCGGAAAACACCGATACCACACAAAAAATGCGTAAATTATACGATCCGTTTATACAACACGAAAACCAATTCATCCAAATGGATATTCGTTCCGCAGAAATGACAAAATATGCTGCAAACGCAATGCTTGCAACAAAAATTTCCTTTATGAATGAAATTGCCAATATTTGCGAACTAGTAGGTGCTGATGTAAAC
>CAYOWM010000137.1:0-5060 GCA_964407635.1 uncultured Flavobacteriaceae bacterium | reverse complement strand
AAAATAATATTTTGTGCTATATGTATGCAAGATAAATTATCTCTTTACTATAAATAATAAAAAATTCCGTAATATTGTAGTTGTTAATTATATAGATTGTTTTGAGATTTATTTTCCTATTTTTTGTATGTATAACTTCTATTACTTTTGCTCAAACAAAAGTAAATTTTAATGCATTTAAAAAAGAAATGCACACAAATAACAATCAAAAAAAAATGGAAGCACTTGCCGATGATTTTTATTTTAATTATTGTGTCGAAAATCCTACTGTATATAACCAATTACTACAAGTTGTAAAAACATCAAATTGCAAAAATTGTTTATCTCGGATTTATTATTGGAAATCAAGAGATTATTACGAAAAACTAGCTATTAAACAAGCTATGTTATTTGCAAAAAAATCTGTAAATTGTTATGATAAGCAAGAATTATTAACGCTTAATTTTGAAGAGAATAAATTGCTTTTAAAAAGTATTAGTTTTTTATTTCAATTAAATATCATTACTAATAATTACAAAGAAGCTAAAAAATACATAACGATATTAATAGACAATGAACTCTCTAAAAAGAAACCAGCTAATATAAATTTACTTTCGTATTACTATGGACTTGCGTATCTAAATCACAGGGAAAATAAATATGATGAGGCTATTTCAAATTTTTTAATAGCCGATTCGTTAAATAATTCTGTAAAATCTAGATATTCCGATTTAAATCGTGCGGATTTTTATTTAGCACTATCCAATATTTATAAAGAAACCAAAAATGCCAACAAATCTATTTATTATCAAAATGAGGCTTTACAAAATGCAAAAAATGCAGAAAAAAAATTTTTAAAATCAGGTAATAAACGCGGATTATATATGAGTTATTTAAGAAGTGGCGAGGTTTTTTTAGGACAACATAAATTTAGCAACGCCTTAAACATATTAAATAAAGTAAAAATCTATTTTAATAAGCATAAAGAATTTGAAAGGTTAGCAAAATCGTATTTGCTTTTAGGGAAAACAAATACCGAAATAAATAAATTTAATTTAGCTAAAGAATATCTCACAAAAGCAAAAAATGGCTATATAAAATTAAAAGATTCGTTGCATTTGGGTTTGAGTTACTACGCTTTGGGTATAAATGCATTTAAGAGTAATCACATAAATGAAGCTAACAAACAATTATATAATGCCTTATTTATATTTAATAAACAAAAATCTTTACATTATCAAAAGAATGTCTTGCATGCATTGGCAATTTTATTTGAAAAAAAGAAAAATTACAAAAAGGCATTATTCTATAAAAAACAACAAGATAGTATTGATGCCATTTTTCAAAGTAAACTTTACGGAAGTAGTAAAAATGATTTGGAAATGCAATACAAATCAAAAAAAAAGGCACAAGAAATACATTTGCTTAAAACTAAAAATGAGTTAATAGAACAACAAAAATTAAATCAAAAAATAATATTATTAAGTGGTATTGGTATTACAACATTATTTGGCTTGTTTTTTTATTTTCAATATAAAAATCGTTCAAAATTAAATCATAAATTAAAAGAATTAGATCAAGCAAAATCTACTTTTTTCACTAATATTTCACATGAGTTTCGCACACCATTAACCTTAATTTATGGACCAATTGAATACCAATTACAGCAAAATAATTTGTCCGATATACAAAAACGAAATTTAAAAATAGCAAAAATAAATACCCAAAAATTAGAAAATTTAGTAGATCAGCTGTTATCCTTATCCAAATTAAAAAGTGGTAAACTGAAATTACATGTACAAAGAGGAAATGTAGCATCATTTATAAGTAAACACGTTGCATTATTTGAATTTGAAGCAATTAAAAATAATATTGCATACCATGTAGATATAGATAATAAAGATTATACCGATTGGTATGATGCCAAAGTGGTAGAAAGAATTGTTGTTAACCTTATCGGAAATGCAATTAAATACACTCCAGAAAATGGCGAAATTGCAATTACTACAAAACGAAATAACGGACGCCTTATCTTTCAAATTAAAAATAGTGGTGTGTCCATGAAAAAAGAGGAATTGCATAGGATATTTGATCGTTTTTATCAAGCAAACCATTCTAACAAAGGCGTTGGTATTGGTTTAGCAGTATCTAAAGAATTAGCCAAATTACACAAAGGTTCGCTTACTGCAAAAAGTACTGCTAAGAAAATAACATTTGAATTTTCTATACCAATTACAAAACAAACCTATCATACTACCGAAATTATCAGTCAAAAATTAATAGAAACTACCATAGATTTTAACGAAACAGTTGCTAAAAATTCTAATATGGTTATTCAAAAAAATACCGATTTGCCAATAGTTTGTATTATAGAAGATAATAAAGATATTCAAAATTATTTGGTTTCCATTTTTGAAAAAAACTATCAAATTTGTATTGCTAATAACGGAGAAGAAGGGTTTAAAAGAGCACTTGAAAAAATACCTGATTTGATAATAAGCGATATTATGATGCCAAAAAAAGATGGCATTAGTTTGACAAAACAACTTAAATCACACGAACTAACCACGCATATACCAATAATTCTATTAACCGCTAAAACAACCGATACAGATCAATTAAAAGGTTTGCAAGTAGGAGCAGATGCCTATGTTAAGAAGCCTTTTAATAGTAACTTATTAATGGCGACCGTTAAAAATTTACTCCATAATAGAATACTACTACAACAAAAAATTACAAAAGACATCTTACACAAATCTAAAAAAATTGAAATACATTCTTTAGAGGATAAATTTAGGTTGCGAATCCAAAAAATATTAGACAAAAATTTAACCGATAATGGTTTTACCATAGAAAATTTATGTTTTGAATTAGGTGTTAGCAGAATGCAATTGCATAGAAAACTAAAAGCAATTACAGGTAAAACAACTAGTGAATTTATAAATTATAGTCGTTTACAATTGGCTATAACTTTAATTAAAACAAAAAAAATTTCTATTGCTGAACTTGCTTTTGCGGTTGGGTTTAACAATGCTTCTTATTTTTCAAAATGTTTTAAAAAAGAATTTGGTTGCTCTCCTAAAGAATATGCTGAAAAAGCGATTTAACCACAAATTATTCATTATCATTATTTTATAATTTATTATACATATACATTTGTTACATATGTACATGCATTTGTTACAATAGTTTTATTTTTTATAAAGATCATTCATAATTTTGTCACTAATATAAACCCTATAATTTTATAATTATGAAAAAATTAGTTTACATCTTATTATTACTAGCAACTACAACATGGTCTAATAATCTAAGCATTACCAATGTGCAAAAAATTAGCGACAGCCAATTGCAATTTGATATTTCTTGGGACAATTCTTGGGGAATCGTTGCTGGAGGAAAATTTTATCACGATGCAGTTTGGGTTTTTATAAAATCAAAAGGTAGTGATGGTATATGGTCACATATTAATAGTGGAACAACTATATCTTTTGCATCAAATACTTTAACTGGATTGGCAAAATCTGGAGGTTTTATGATTTTCCAAAATACTCCATATAGTTTTGGTAGTGTTTCTGATACAATAACTATTAATTTTATTTCTTCTACACTTGGTCTATTGCCCGATTTTAAAGTATTTGGCATTGAAATGGTACATATAAACAATGGAAGTTATCAATTAGGTGGAGGTAATTATAGTACTACGAATGCATTTACAAATAATTTTTCATATGATCCTTATACTGTAACAACAGGAACAATACCTGCAACTGGTTCATTTGGAACAGGAGGTTTATCCTTATATATTTTAGGGGAAGGAGGAACATTTACAATACCATCTACCTATCCAACAGGTTTTATTTCTTTTTATATAATGAAGTATGAAATAAGTCAAGAACAATATGTAGCATTTTTAAATACCTTAAGTTTTAGCCAACAGCAAGGTAGAACAGCAAGTGATATTAGTACAATAACTGCAAGTAATAGTTTTGTAATGGGTAACAGTTCCACGCCTAACAACCGAAATGGAATTAGAGCAAGTGTAGGTACATATACTTCATCTTTAAATTTTTATTGTGATTTAAATGTAAATAATACACCTAATGAGCTTAGTGACGGACAAAATATAGCTTGTAGTAATTTATCGGTACACGATGTATTAGCCTATTTAGATTGGGCTGCATTGCGACCAATGACAGATATGGAATATGAAAAAGCAGCAAGAGGCTTTGGACCATCTGGTGATTATGCCACCAATACACAATATGCAAATGGTTCTAACACTTTGCCAGTAATACCAACAGGAATTGTAAATGCTGGTCAAAATGACGAATCTATTTCAAATATAAATACCAACGGATTAATTAATTATAATTTTCAACCCTTACGAGTTGGTGCTTTTGCCACAGTAAGTTCTAATAGATCACAATCTGGTGGAAGTTATTTTGCAGTTATGGACTTGTCTGGTAGTTTAAATGAAGTATCGGTTAGAACTACTAGTACTATTGTAGGTTCATTTGGTTATGCCTCTGGTGACGGTCAATTAAGTGTAGCAGGATTTTCAGATAATTTTGGAGGTGTAATAAATGATTTTGTCCTTAAAGGAGGAGCATTTAATACTACATCAACTCCTTTATTAACTATTTCTAATAGAACAAAATTGATTTCAGGAGAAGCACAAAAAAGTGATAGAACTTTACAGGCAAATGGTAGAGGTTGTAAATAAAATGAAACTAAAAATATTTATCATAACAATATTTTGTGTACATGTAATTTTTGCACAAAATTATCATGGCGGAATTTCCGATGGCTATTCCGAAGGTACTTATTTGAACACAACCAATCTATTTGCAGGAGGAAATGCCGATGGGTTTAGTGAAAGCAGTTATAATGAAACCATAAATTTATTTGCAGGAGGAAATGCCGATGGGTTTAGCGAAAGTACTTATACTAATACCATAAACCTATTTGCAGGAGGAAATGCCGATGGCTTTAGTGAAAGCAGTTATAATGAAACTATAAATCTGTTTGCAGGAGGAGACGCCGATGGTTTTAGCGAAAGCACCTATACCAATACCATA
>CAYOWM010000136.1:0-5084 GCA_964407635.1 uncultured Flavobacteriaceae bacterium | reverse complement strand
ATCTTTTTCTTTTTTCTTTTTTATAAAAAATATACTTTTGCAAATGCAAGAAAAGGTACTTATTTTAGATTTTGGTTCGCAATTTACACAACTAATTGCAAGACGAGTTAGAGAGTTAAATATTTATAGCGAAATTTTTCCGTATAACAGTAAAAATTTTAAGGTAAATGATTACAAAGCAATTATCCTTTCGGGAAGTCCTTGTTCGGTAACAGGAAACGATGTATTACATCCAGATTTAAGTCATATAAAAGGCAAAAAACCATTGTTGGCAATATGTTATGGTGCTCAATATCTAGCTCAATTTTTTGGCGGAAAAGTTGGCAATTCTAATTCTCGTGAATATGGTAGAGCAAATTTATCCTACATTGAAAAAAATAATTCCCTTTTTAAAGGTGTGAAAAAAGATTCGCAAGTTTGGATGAGCCATAGCGATACCATTTTAAAATTACCTGAAAATGCTAAAAAAATAGCAAGTACCAAAGATGTAGAAAATGCAGGTTTTGTAATAGAAAACGAACAAACCTATGCAATTCAGTTTCATCCTGAAGTATATCATTCTACAGATGGTAAAAAAGTATTAGAAAATTTTTTAGTACATATTGCAAAAATTTCGCAAACTTGGACACCAAATGCCTTTGTAGAAACAACCGTTAAGAAGCTGCAAAAAACTATAGGTACCGATAAAGTAGTATTAGGTCTTTCAGGAGGAGTAGATTCTACCGTTGCAGCAGTTTTATTAGACAAAGCAATAGGAAAACAATTATATTGTATTTTTGTAGATAATGGTTTGTTGCGAAAAAATGAATTTAAAAATGTATTGCAACAATACGAAAATATGGGTTTAAACGTTACTGGTGTAGATGCTTCGGCACGCTTTTTGTCTGCTTTAAAAGGAATAAGCGATCCAGAATTAAAACGAAAAGCAATTGGTAAGACTTTTATAGATGTTTTTGATGATGAAGCACATAAAATAGAAAATGTAAAATGGTTAGCTCAAGGTACAATTTATCCTGATGTAATCGAATCGGTTTCGGTTGACGGAGGACCATCGGCAACCATAAAATCCCATCACAATGTTGGTGGTTTACCAGATTATATGAAATTGAAAATTGTAGAACCATTGCGAATGATTTTTAAAGACGAAGTACGACGTGTAGGGAAAAGTTTAGGGATTGATAAAACTTTGTTAGGACGACACCCTTTTCCAGGTCCAGGTTTAGGAATTCGTATTTTAGGCGATATAACTAAAGAAAAAGTAGCTATCCTACAAGAAGTTGATGCAATTTTTATACATTCGCTACGAAAATGGCATTTGTACGATGCAGTTTGGCAAGCAGGAGCAATGTTGCTTCCTGTAAATTCAGTAGGAGTAATGGGTGATGAACGAACATACGAAAAAGTTGTAGCTTTACGTGCAGTAAGCTCTACGGACGGAATGACCGCAGATTGGGTAGATTTGCCATATAAATTTCTGCAAGAAGTGTCTAATGCGATAATTAATAATGTAAAAGGTGTAAATAGAGTAGTTTATGATATCAGTTCTAAACCACCAGCAACTATAGAATGGGAATAAAAAAGAATTGTACTTTTGCAAAATAACAATTAAATAATGAAAAAGATATTTTTACTAGTATTGCTGTTAATTTATACAGTAATTTTTTCACAAGAAAAAAAATACACAACCTATCGTGTAACCGATAACGAAACATTAAGTAGCATTGCAAGAAAACTTGGTGTAACAAGTTACGAGCTAGAAAAATTAAATCCAGATGCTAAAAACGGAATTAATATTGATGAAGTATTAATCGTTCCAAATCCTAAATTTAAAGGAAATACTTCTATTTCAAAAACAAGCAATTCCGTAACTTTTGAAAAAGATTCTATAAAAAACGGTATTTTATATCATAAGGTAAAATTTGGCGAAACAATTTATTCGTTATCAAAAAAATTTAAAATTAAAAAGAAAAAATTATTAAAATTCAATCAATTAAAAAAAAGAAGTAAAATAAAAATTGGTCAAATTTTAAAAATACCTACTAATAAAAAAGATACTTGTCCTCCAAAAAAACCAACCGAAGTAGTACAAGTTGTTACTACTAGTGATTTTATTCCATACGAAGTAAAAGCAGGTGAAACAAAATACACACTAGCTAAAAGAAATAATATATCCATTGAAAAACTAGAGGAAATAAATCCGAAATTAAAATCGGCAAGTTTAAAAGAATACGATGTAATTTTATTGCCTAAATTATTAAGTAGTGATGAAACGAATGTAACTACCGAAACCGAAAACCAAAAATTATACACAATTACTAAAGAGGATTCTTTTTATAATTTTGAGCATAAATACGGATATACAAAAGACGAATTAATTACCTTAAATCCACAATTATCTGAAGGTTTAAAGTTAGGGATGCAAATAAAATTACCATCAAAAAATAATACTGAAACCGTAAAAGAATCGTATAAAATACATACAGTAGCTGCTCAAGAAACCTTTTACAAACTAAAAACTTTGTACGGAGTTTCTGAAGCAGATCTACTTGCTATAAATCCAGAATTAAAAAACGGATTAAAAGAAGGAATGCAAATAAAAATACCTGTAAAAGAAACGATTGTAAATAAAAATGTAATGCTTGAAGGTAATATTTCAGGAAAAGAATTGAATTTGGTAATGTTATTGCCATTCAAAACAAATGTAAAAACCGATTTTTCGGATAACTCAAAACATACTTCTTTTATTAATAAGGTAACCGATTTTTATTTAGGATCTTTAATGGCTTTAGATTCGTTAAAAAATAAAGGTCTTTCTGTTAATATAAAGGTGTTTGACACCAAAAACAGTAAAGCAGAGTTAGATAAAATTATTAAAACATACGATTTTTCTAAAACCGATGTCGTTATTGGTCCTTTAGTATATAGTAGGTTTAAGCAGTTTTCTAACGCTGTTGCGGAAGCAAATTTTCCTATAATTTCACCGATTTCTAAAAAAGATCACACAACTATATTAAAAGCGAATGTCGTACAAGACACACCAACAAAAAAAGTGATTAAAGAAACGATGTTGCAATTTATTTTAGATAATTATACCAATCAAAATTTAGTGCTTATTGCAGATGAAGGCAAAGAAATAGAAGCAGAGTTACATAATGTGGAAGCATTTTTGCAAAAACACGATTCAATCAATAAAATGGAAGTTTTGCGAATGGAAAAAGGACAAATAAAGCAAGAGGAATTTGAAAAAGTACTAAAAAAAGATGTAGAAAATTGGGCAATACTAGTTACAGACACCAAAAAATCCAGTACCACTTTTGTAGCATTAAATAGTTTAAAAATATTTCCAGATGAATTTAAAATATCTTTATTTGCCCTTGATAAAGGAGATAATTTTAATTTCGAAAAAGAACAAAATTATAATTTGAATAGATTAAATATACATTTTCCAGATGTTTTATTTATGGATGCATCTAATTCAAAAATCAGTCAATTTAATAAAAAATATAAAAATAAGTATGGATCAAAGCCTTCCGAATTTTCTTACAAAGGTTTTGATACCACATACGATGCATTAGTTAGACTAGCAAATTTTAATACTATTACAGATGCATTTCAGACAGGAAATTCTTATAGACTTTGTAGTAATTTTGTCTATTTACCAAAACAAAATAGCGGATTCTTAAATAGTGGAGTGCATATTTTAGCATTAAAAAATTATAAACTTGTAGAATTAAACCATTTTACAAATCGAGAAGTAGAAAATAATAAAAAATAAGTATTGTAATTTATAATTTAATTGTAATTTTGCAAACTAATTTAAAAGACAGTTATGAGAGGAGGTGCTAACAGATGTTAATTATTCCTGTAAAAGACGGAGAAAATATCGATAGAGCGTTAAAACGTTTTAAACGAAAATTCCAACAGACTAAAACGATGAAACAATTACGTGAGCGTAAGCAATATGTAAAACCTTCAATAAGTAATCGTCAACAACGAATCAAAGCGAAATATGTGCAAAAATTAAGAACGCAAGACGAAATTTAATCAAAACATTTTTCTAAAAATAGATAACCGCTAAACATAAAAAATGTATTTTTGTGTATTAGCGGTTTTTTCATGAAAAATAGTACACCTTTTTTAGAATATTTGCTTTTAGAAAAAAAATACTCTAAACATACCATTACTTCTTATAAAACGGATTTGGATGGTTTCGCTAAATTTATTTCTAATGAATTTGAAACAGAAGTATTACATACTGTAAACTATAGTCAAATACGCTCCTATTTAGTATATTTATCCGAATTGGGATTATCACCAAGAACTATAAATAGAAAAATAACCACTTTAAAATCGTTTTATAAATTTCTTTTAAAAATTAGCTTAATTACCGAAAGCCCTTTAGCAAAACATAAATCTCTAAAAACACCAAAACGAATAAGTATCGCATTTACCGAAAAGGAAATTTCAAAAGCACTAGAGTTGGATTCTAATACAGATGATTTTACATCCTTGCGAAATACTTTAATTATAGAAATGTTATATGTAACAGGAATGCGAAGAGAAGAATTAATTAATTTAAAAGATAGCGATATAGATTTTGAGCAAAAAACACTTAAAGTTTTAGGAAAAAGAAATAAAGAACGATACGTACCTTTATTAAAAACAATGAAAAATAAGTTAAAGGCTTATATAGCAGTTCGTAACGAAATTTTACCAAACACCAACAAATTATTTATTACAAAAAAAGGTAAAAAAATTTACGGAACACTTGTGTATAGAATAATTAATTCATACTTTAGTGCTGTGTCAACGAAAGTAAAAAAAAGTCCACATGTACTTAGACATGCTTTTGCAACACATTTGTTAAATCAAGGAGCAGATTTAAACGCAGTCAAAGAATTATTAGGACACGCAAGTCTAGCTTCGACACAAGTATATGTAAGTAGTAGTTTAAAGAAATTGAAAAGAATGTATAACCAAGCTCATCCAAGGAGCAATAAAAAAGAATGATTTATGAAAATATCCGTACAATCCGTAAATTTTAACATGGATAAAGACCTAAAAGTATATTTAGAAAAAAAAAA
>CAYOWM010000135.1:0-5094 GCA_964407635.1 uncultured Flavobacteriaceae bacterium | reverse complement strand
AAAATTTCTCGTTTACAATTATTTTAGGTATTTTATTTAAAATTTAATGGTTTTCAAAAACAAATGTATTTACTTCAAAATCTAGTAAAATACTACTTTCAGCAGTTATTTTACCAGCAAGAATTTCTTTTGACAATTCGTTTAGTACTTCTCGTTGAATAACTCTTTTAATTGGTCTTGCTCCATATTGTGGATCGTATCCTTTATCGGCAAGTGCTTTTATTGCATTTTCGGTTGCCGAGAATGTTACACCTTGTTTTTGTAACATTTTTGCGAGTCCGTTAATTTGCAATTTTACAATTTTAGTAACTTCCTCTTTATTTAAAGGAGTAAACATAATTATCTCGTCAATACGATTTATAAATTCTGGACGTACTCTTTTTTTAAGTTGTCCGATTACCAATGTTTTTGTTTCTTCAATGACTTCATTTCGTTTATTCATATCCAAGCCTTCTAATTTATCTTGAATAATTTCTGCTCCCATATTGGAAGTCATTATAATAATAGTGTTTCTAAAATCAGCAACTCTACCTTTATTATCGGTTAAACGACCTTCGTCTAAAACTTGCAATAGAATATTAAAAGTATCAGGATGTGCTTTTTCAATTTCGTCAAGCAATACAACAGAATATGGTTTGCGTCTTACAGCTTCGGTAAGTTGTCCGCCTTCATCATAACCAACATATCCTGGAGGAGCACCAACCAATCTACTAACAGAATGACGTTCTTGGTATTCGCTCATATCAATACGAGTCATGGCACTTTCGTCATCAAAAAGATATTCGGCAAGTGCTTTAGCAAGTTCGGTTTTTCCGACACCCGTTGTACCTAAAAACAAGAATGATCCTAAAGGTTTTTGTGTGCTTTGTAATCCAGCACGTGAACGTCTTACGGCATCAGAAATTGCTTGAATTGCTTCATTTTGACCAACTACACGTTTGTGTAATTCGTTTTCTAAGTGAAGTAATTTTTCCCGTTCGCTTTGTAGCATTTTTTGTACAGGAATACCTGTCCATTTTGCAACAACTTCTGCTATATCATCGCTAGTAACTACTTCTTTAATTAACGGGTCTTCTACAAATTTTTCAAATTCTGTTTGTAAATTTTGTAGTTTTTCTTCTTCGTGTTTAATTTTTCCGTATCTAATTTCGGCTACCAGTTCGTAATTACCTTCACGTGTTGCACGTTCGGCATCTGCTTTTAGTTTTTCAATATTTTCTTTAGTATGTTGTATGTCTTCAATTAAATCTTTTTCTCGTTTCCATTTTGCATAAGTACTTTCTCGTTCTTCTTTAAGGTTTGCCAATTCTTTTTTAAGATGTTCTAGTTTTTTCTTGTCATTTTCGCGTTTTATGGCTTCAATTTCAATTTCTAGTTGCATTATTTTACGATCTAATCTATCTAAATCCTCTGGTTTAGAATTAATTTCCATTCGTATTTTTGCAGCAGCTTCATCCATTAAATCGATGGCTTTATCTGGTAAAAAACGATCGGTAATATAACGTTGCGATAATTCCACACACGAAATAATTGCACTATCTTTAATTTCTACTTTGTGGTGTGTTTCGTATTTTTCTTTAATTCCACGTAAGATGGTAATGGCACTTTCAGTATCTGGTTCATCTACCATTACTTTTTGGAAACGTCTTTCTAGAGCTTTATCTTTTTCAAAATATTTTTGATATTCGTCTAGTGTTGTTGCTCCGATTGCACGAAGTTCGCCACGAGCAAGAGCAGGTTTTAAAATATTAGCAGCATCCATTGCTCCTTGACCTCCTCCAGCTCCAACTAAAGTGTGTATTTCGTCAATAAATAGAAGTATTTGTCCTTCAGATGAGGTTACTTCTTTCACAACAGCTTTTAAACGTTCTTCAAATTCACCTTTGTATTTTGCTCCAGCGATTAATGCACCCATATCTAAAGAAAATAAGGTTTTGTCTTGTAAATTTTCAGGAACATCGCCTTTTACAATTCTATGTGCTAATCCTTCGGCAATTGCCGTTTTTCCTGTTCCTGGCTCTCCGATTAAAATCGGATTATTTTTAGAGCGACGAGATAAGATTTGTAAAATTCTACGGATTTCCTCATCACGTCCAATTACAGGATCTAATTTTCCTTCGTTAGCAAGTTTGTTTAAATTTTTAGCATATTTGTTAAGCGAATTATAGGTTTCCTCTTGACTTTGCGAGGTAACTCTGCTGCCATTTCGCAATTCGGTAATTGCTTGGTTTAGATCTTTTTCGGTAATTCCGTTATCTTTTAACAATTGTGCTGTTGCATCTTTTACTTTTAACATAGCAAGGATTAAATGCTCAATAGCAACATACTCATCTTTCATTTTTTTTGCTATAATACTGGCTTCGTTCAATGTTTTGGAAGCGTTTCTAGACAGCATAATATCTGCTCCTTCTACTTTTGGAAAACTAGTAACAATAGTGTCTAAAGTTTGTCTAAATAGTTGTACATTAATTCCTAATTTATTTAAAATAAACGGAATAACATTTTCGTCAACTACAAAAATTGCTTTTAAAATATGTGCATTTTCAATTTGTTGTTGTCCGTAACCTTGTGCAATTTGTTGTGCTTTTTGTACGGATTCTTGGGCTTTTATGGTATAGTTATTAAAATTCATCTTTCTTTGTTTTAAATTACATTTTGTTAGAGTCAAAAGGTATTCCACTAATGATAAACAACAATAACACGACAAAATGTCTCTATTTTCTAGTAAAACACTGACTTTTTTTCAGTTTTACGGTGTAGTTTTCTTTTTGTACTTTTGCTCAAAAAAACAATGGCACTATTTGGAAATATATTTAAAGAAACAAAAACGACTTCCAATTTTAATTGGATTATTTTAAATAACGAAATACAGTTAGACGAAATCCTTAAAAATTCAAAAGATAAAACCGTTGTAATTTTTAAACACAGTACTCGTTGTGGTGTTAGTAGAGGTGTTTTAAAGCAATTCGAATCGGAAAATAATTCCAAAACCAAAAATATGGATTTTTACTATTTAGATTTGCTAAATTTTAGAGAAATTTCTAACGCTATCGCTGTTAAATTTAATATTGAGCACCAATCACCGCAACTTATCGTTCTTAAAAATGGTAAAGTAATAGCAAATGCATCGCATTACGATATTTTAAGCATTCAACTAAACTAAACCGATGAATTTTATACAACAAGCATATAAAGGAAAGAATAATTTTTTTAGTTTTTTAGGTGGTTTAGTCGTTACGATACTTGGTTGGGGATTTTTAGGTTCTATACCACTAGCTATTGTTGCTGTTTTTTATACTAAAGATATGCATCAATATCAAATAGAAGCAAATACCAATTTTATGCATGTTGGTATGGATAAAAATTTATATCTATTTTTAATGCTACTTTCCTTTGTTATTGGTTTAGTTACGTTGTTTTTTGTAGTGAAAACAATTCACAATCGCAGTATTAAAAGTGTTATTACTAGCCGAAAAAAAATAGATTGGAAGCGTATTTTCTTTTCGTTTACTATTTGGTTTACAATTTCGGTAATTATGCTAATCGTTGGTTATTTTTCCGAACCTGATATTTTTATTTGGAATTTTAAACCAGTGCCTTTTATACTATTAGTGCTAGTATCCTTTTTATTTATTCCGTTACAAACTTCTTTAGAGGAATTACTATTTAGAGGTTATATAATGCAACATATAGGTGTTTTGGTAAAAAATCGTTGGTTTCCGTTATTTTTTACCTCTATATTATTTGGCGTAATGCACGGTGCAAATCCAGAAGTAGATAAAATAGGACCAATGATTATGATTTTTTATATCGGAACAGGTTTATTTTTAGGAATTATAACTCTAATGGATGAAGGTACAGAATTAGCTTTAGGATTTCATGCTGCAAATAATATTGTAGGAGCATTATTTGTTACACAAGATTGGGTTGTTTTTCAAACCGATGCTTTACTAATAGATACATCCGAACCTAATTTAGGTTTAGATGCTTTTTTTCCTGTTTTTATTTTATATCCTATCTTATTTTATATTTTTTATAAAAAATACCATTGGTCCAATACTAAAAAACACCTTTTCGGAAAGATTGAGAAATCCTAAATCAATTATTATTTTGCCTTTTTTACACAAAAAAATAAAAATACTGTAAAATATTGTATATTCGTGCATAACATTACTAACATTATTTTACGTGAAAAAAAAGATACAAACCAAATGTGTACACAATGGCGAAATAAAAGACACGCAATTTAACGGAGCTGTTTCACCAATATTTATGGCTACTTCGTATGCCTATCTAGATCAAGATACCTTGCGTTATCCTAGATATTTTAACACACCAAACCAAGAAGTAATTGGTAAAAAAATTGCCAGTTTAGAAAATGCGGAAGCAGGTTTGCCTTTCGCCTCTGGTATGGCTGCAATTAGCACGACATTATTAGCTCTTTTAAACAAAGGCGATCATATTGTTTTGCAAAAAGATATTTATGGAGGAGCTTTTCATTTTGTAGAACACGATTTAGAAAAATATGGTATTTCATATTCCTTTACGGAAGGAAATTTAACTTCGGATTTTAAGGCAAAAATACAAGAAAACACCAAAGTAATTTACCTAGAAACACCTTCTAATCCGCTTTTAAAAATAATAGATATTCAAGCAATTGCCGATTTAGCAAAACAACATAATTTAATCAGTATTATCGACAATACATTTGCATCACCAATTAACCAACAACCCATTAATTTTGGTATAGATGTGGTACTACATTCTGCAACAAAATATTTAGGAGGACACAGCGATATTTTAGCAGGAATAGTGGTTTCTAATAAAAATATTATAGAAAAAATATTCCAAACTGGTAAAAATTTAGGAGGAAATTTAAGTCATTTTATATCCTATTTATTAGAAAGAAGTATCAAAACTTTAGCGGTTCGTATAGAAAAACACAATGCAAATGCACAAGAAATTGCCGAATTTTTAGAGCAACATACCAAAATAAAAAAAGTGTATTATCCTGGTTTAAAAAGCCATCCAAATTACAAACTGGCAAAAAGACAAATGACAGGGTTTGGAGGTATGCTATCTTTTGAATTAATT
>CAYOWM010000134.1:0-5107 GCA_964407635.1 uncultured Flavobacteriaceae bacterium | reverse complement strand
TCTGCTGGACCTAAAAGAATACTTCCATCTTTTGTTGTTTGTGGATCTCCTATTTGATCTACTTTTTTAGTTCCGTTTACAAAGCTACAATTATTTTTAATTCCAGTTGCTTTAGATTCTTTAAAACATTCGATATAATCGGTATCGTATATTTTTGAGTTATTAGATACATAGATATCTATTTTACCATTATTTAAGATAAAGTCGTTAGTAATACCCAATTCTTTATAACTTACAGTTGCATTAATAGTATAATTAATAGGTAAATCAGATACATTATCGGTACTTTTTCTTGTTACAAGGTATAATATTGCAGGATTGTTAT
The DNA here is from genome assembly GCA_964407635.1 of uncultured Flavobacteriaceae bacterium. Taxonomy (GTDB): domain Bacteria; phylum Bacteroidota; class Bacteroidia; order Flavobacteriales; family Flavobacteriaceae; genus S010-17. The sequence continues at coordinate 4,782 of CAYOWM010000134.1, read as the reverse complement.
CTGTAGAAACATTATATGCTTTTAAGAAAGTATAATCGTTTAATGGTACTGGTATTTCTAAATTTACAATACCGTTTTCAAAATCTAAGGTTGTTGTTTGTTGGTTAATTTGGTAGTTGGTAGTGTATAAATTAGACTCTTTTCCGTTATAGGATTTGATTTCAAATTTATTAAATGCTAATTCGTCTTGTGCAAAATTGTCATTCTCTTGTGTACAACTGTTCAAAAATAAAACTGCTACTAAAATAAATGCTAGGTTAAAAATTTTTCTTGTGTTCATAATATTACGTTTTTAAGGTTATAAATTATTTTTATTATTAATTACCTTACAAACATATAACATAAAAACGTGTCAAAAAATACTCCCATATAAGTATTTTACGACACGTTTTTAAAAAAAAAGTTGCCCGTACGGGCAACTTTCAATGCTAATTCTTTTTTAAACCCCTCAATTTTAAAGAATTAGCACCCTTAAATTAATTCAAACTTCAAAAAACTTCAAATTATAGAAAATCCCCTCAAATCTTCTAGTTTTGAAAACTAAAGTTCAAATTATGTTAATATCTCCTCAAATACTAACACTACAAAGAAAAGATAATAAATTGAATTAAAAAATACTCCCATATAAGTATTTTACGACACGTTTTTTTGCTAAAAATCGGTGTTTTTTTGATTTTTTACCACATTAACCATCTTATTATCAATCAATTAACCTTAAAAAAAGGGCAAAAACTTCAAAAAGCTTCAAATTTGGTCAGAAATCGTGAAAAACGCTAGTTTTTGATTTTCTCTAAAAAAACTATACATTTTTCAAAGCATCTTCCAAAATTTTTATCTTTTCTAAGGCATCTGCTTCTTTTTTGCGTTCTATTTCAATAACTTTTACTGGAGCGTTATTTACAAATCGCTCGTTAGATAATTTTTTTTGTACGGATTTTAAAAATCCTTTGGTGTAATTAAGTTCCTCTTGCATTTTTTCTTTTTCAGCTTCTACATCTATGCTTTCGGTAAATGGAATATAATATTCATTTGCTTTTATTCTAAAGGATAAGGCATTTTTAATTGCATCCGTTGTCGCATTAATTGTTGTTATATTACACAATTTTTTAATAAGCAAATCAAAATCCGTATTTATAAGTTGCTTTTTTGATACATATAATTCCAAAGTATCTTTAAACGAAATATTTTTTTCCTTACGTATTTTTCGTATAGCTGTGATAACTTCGGATGTATAGTCAAAATCTGCTATGATTTGTGTATCAAAATCGCTCTGCTTAGGATAATTTGATATAATTAAAGCTTGTTCTTTAGTACGTGTATTTAATTTATGCCAAATTTCTTCCGTTAAGAATGGCATAAACGGATGCAATATTTTTAAGTTATTTTCAAACAATTCAATTACCTTATTATATGTTTTTGCATCAATTGGTTTTTGATATGCTGGTTTTACCATTTCTAAAAACCATGAACAGAAATCATCCCAAATAAGTTTATATGCTGTCATCAAAGCATCCGACAAACGATATTTTGAAAAATGATCTTCCATTTCGGCAAAAGCATTTTCAAATTTTGCTTCAAACCAATTTATTGCTATTTCATTTTCTTTAGGTTGTGTAATTGCCTTATCTACTTTCCAACCACTAACCAAACGATATGCATTAAAAATTTTATTTGCAAACTGTTTACCTTGCTGTAATTTATTTTCATCGAATAGTAAATCGTTTCCTGCACCAGAACTTAACAATAACATACCTGTACGAACGGCATCGGCACTATAATCATCAATTAATTTTAAGGCATCTGGCGAATTACCTAAAGATTTAGACATTTTTCTACCTTGTTTATCTCGTACAATTCCAGTAAAATATACATTATTAAATGGTTTTTCCTTACGGAATGCATAACCTGCAAATATCATACGAGCAACCCAAAAGAAAATAATATCTGGACCTGTTACCAAATCGTTTGTTGGATAATAATACTTTATTTCTTTATTGTCTGGATTTCGGATACCATCAAAAACGGATATTGGCCATAACCAAGACGAGAACCAGGTATCTAAAGCATCGTTATCTTGTTTAAGGTCTGTTACTTTTAAATTTGGATTATTACTTTTTGTTTTTGCCAGTTCTAAGGCCTCTTTGGCGTTTTCTGCAACTACAAAATCGTCATTTCCATCGCCAAAATAATACGCAGGGATTTGTTGTCCCCACCAAAGCTGACGAGAAATATTCCAATCTCGAATATTTTCTAACCAATGGCGATAGGTACTTTCTATTTTTTTAGGGAATAATTTAATATCACCATCTTCTAAAACCGATTTTAAAGCAGGTTTTACTAGATCATCCATTTTTAAAAACCATTGATCGGATAAACGAGGTTCAATAACTGCTTTCGTTCTTTCGGAAACACCAACTTTATTGGTATAATCCTCTACTTTTGGCAAAGCTCCTAAAGATGCTAATTCTTTTGCTATTTCCTTTCGCACTACAAATCTATCTTTACCTTTATAATGTAATCCGAAACTATTTAAAGTAGCATCTTCGTTAAAAATATCAATTACTTGTAAATTATGCTTGTCGCCTAGAGCTTTATCGTTTATGTCATGTGCAGGAGTTACTTTTAAACATCCTGTACCAAATTCTAAATCTACATATTCATCTTCAATAATAGGTATTACACGATTGCAAATTGGTACAATTGCCTTTTTTCCTTTTAAGTGTGTGTGTCGTTCGTCATTCGGATTAATACAAATGGCAGTATCACCCAAAATAGTTTCTGGTCTTGTTGTTGCAACGGTTAATACTTCGTCTGTACCTTCTATTTTATAATTAATATGATATAATTTGCCGTTTTTTTCAACATATTCTACTTCTTCATCGGATAACGTAGTTTTTGCTTCTGGATCCCAATTTACCATTCTGTATCCACGATAAATGAGTCCTTTATTATATAGGTCAACAAAAGTTTTAATTACCGATTCGGACATATCGTCATCTAAAGTAAATTTTGTTCTGTCCCAATCGCAAGATGCACCTAATTTTTTAAGCTGTTCTAAAATAACACCTCCATACTCATTTGTCCAATCCCAAGCGTGTTTTAAAAATTCTTTACGAGTTAAATCGTTTTTATCAATTCCTTGCTCTTTTAACTTTGCAACTACCTTTGCTTCGGTAGCAATAGATGCGTGATCGGTACCTGGAACCCAACAAGCATTTTTACCTTGTAGTCTTGCACGACGAATTAATATATCTTGAATAGTGTTGTTTAGCATATGACCCATATGCAAAATTCCTGTAACATTTGGTGGAGGAATTACAATAGTATAAGGTTCTCTATCATCAGGTGTGGAATGAAAATATTTATTATCCATCCAATACTGATACCATTTATTTTCTACCTCTTTTGCAATATATTTTTCAGAACTACTCATTTTGGTATGCTATTTGTATATTAAAAATCGTTGGCAAAAATACAATTATTTTATGTTTTGCTATTTAAAAAATTATATTAACTTTGTATTCTAAAAATTTTATAAAATGAAAAAATTATTTACCTTATTGTTTATCGGAGTAATAGCTATAAATGCAAATGCTCAAAAAGTAGAAACTGTAGCTAAAAAAACTGCAAAAAATTCAGATTTTACTATTAAAGCAGATCCAAATGCTGGTGTTTTTAAATTTGATTCGGAATTAGTTGATTACGGAACTATTCAGCAAAATGCAGATGGAAAACGTGAATTTACCTTTACGAATACTGGTAAATCACCAATTATCATTTCGAGAGCTAAAGGAAGCTGTGGTTGTACTGTACCAACATGGCCAAAAAAACCAATTATGCCAGGAGAAACTGCTAAAATTGGTGTAAAATATGCTACAAATAGAGTTGGTGCATTTTCAAAATCTATCACTTTATTTTCAAATGCTTCAGAAAAAACGAAAGTTATTCGTATCAAAGGTAACGTTTTAAAGGCAGATGCTACTAAATCTTTAGAAAAGAAAAAAAGTATGATGTCTATTAAATAAAAAAGACACTCTTTTTAAATATATACTAAAACCTTAAAGCAATTCGTTTTAAGGTTTTTTATTGTTAAACTGTAAATTCTATATTTATGAAATCTATTTTATTTTCCTTTGTACTTTTTATTGGATTTTATGCCTTTTCACAAGAAAAACAAGCCGAAATTACTTTTGAACAAGAGGTAATAAATTACGGTAGAATTGACCAAAATGCCAATGCACGAAAAGTATTTAAGTTTAAAAATACAGGTAATGCACCGTTAATACTTCAAAAAGTAAAAGGTTCTTGCGGTTGTGTGGTATTAAAATATCCTAAAAAACCAATTATGCCAAACGAATCTGGTGAAATTGAAATTGTTTATAATGTATTAAAAAAAGGAAGAATATCTAGAACTGTTACGGTAACCTCAAACGCTAAACAACGGATAAAAATTCTTAAAATTAAAGGCAGAGTAGTAAAAACAAAAAAATAATTAGTGAAAATTGCATTAATAGATCATAACGATTCGTTTACCTATAATATTATTGACTTGCTACGACAATTTAAATCGATACATTTTAAAGTCATTCCGTATAATGAATTATCTGAAACAAATATAATGCCTTTTGATAAAATTATTCTTTCTCCAGGACCTTTAACACCTAAAAATTATACCAAAACTACACAACTTGTTGCAACATATTACCAAACAAAACCGATTTTAGGAATTTGTTTAGGATATCAATTATTAAGTGAGTTTTTTGGTTGTACGCTCTACAATTT
>CAYOWM010000133.1:0-5195 GCA_964407635.1 uncultured Flavobacteriaceae bacterium | reverse complement strand
TTTGTTACCAAAATTAATAGGAAGTAGGTTACGAAAAGGTTTTAAAGCATTCGGAAATAAAATGAACGGGTTTTATACCGAACAAGCAAATGTTATTGGTGTAGAATCTAGAACTTCATCACCAGTTAATATTCCCAGAAATGAAAATTTAGAACACATACGTATTAAAGGTCTTTTTCCTTGTGGTGAAGGTGGTGGTTATGCTGGAGGAATTATTTCTGCTGCAATGGATGGTGAACGTTGTGCGGAAGCAGCAATAAAATCATTATAAATATGGAAAAACAACCAAATAATCCACTTCATGGTGTAAAATTAGTAGCTATTTTAGAATATCTTATTGATAATTATGGTTTTGAAAAATTAAGCGAACGTATAAATATAAACTGTTTTAAGAGTAATCCGAGTTTGAAATCTTGTCTTAAATTTTTACGCCGAACGCCTTGGGCAAGAAAAAAAGTAGAAGAGTTATACTTAGAATCTATTCCAAAAAATCTATAAATCCATAAAAAAAGACCGCTTTTTAGCGGTCTGATTTTTTATCTGTTAAAGAGTTTTTATTTAGTCTAAAGCAGGAATACGTAATACCTGACCAGGATAAATTAAATCAGGACTTTTTAGCATTGGTTTGTTTGCTTCAAAAATAACTGGATACTTCATTGCATTGCCATAAAATTCTTTTGCAATTTTACCTAAAGTATCTCCTTTAACTACTGTATGAAATTGTGCAACAGGTGCTTCAATTGCAGTAGTCATTCTGTCATCAACACTTGCAATACCTTCGGTGTTTCCTACTACTAATATTACTTTTTCTCTAGTTTCTTGGTTTGCAGCTTCTCCATAAACCAAAGCAGTGTCGCCATCTACTTCAATGTCTAAATCTACTACATCAAATTCTAATGCTTCAACGGCATTAATTAATTTTGTTGCTTTTTCTGCAGCAGCATCTGCAGCTTCTTCTTCTGTTGTTTTTCCGATTCCAAATACTTTTGCTCCAGCATTTTTAATAAATGAAAATAAACCCATAATTGTAATTTTTTTTAATGATTAATAATTCTTTTCGTTTAACAAAGATACTTCTTTTTTTTCAATTTATTAAACTATCTTTGACGACTTGAACTTATCAAATAACATACCAAATGGCATATAAAATAAAATTTTTATCTAAATGGGCAGATTTTGATGCCAATAAGCATATGCGTCATACTGCATATAACGATTATGCCGCAGAATCTAGATTGCGACTTTTTAAAGATTATGGTTTTGATGTGTTAAAATTTGAAACTTATAAAATTGGTCCTGTTTTATTTTCGGAAAACACCATTTTTAGAAAAGAAATAAAATTAGGAGAATCTATTGAAGTGGAATTATTTCTTTTAGCAATGTCTAAAAACGGAGAGCGTTGTAAGGTTTATCATAAAATTTATAATGAAAAAGGAGAGCTTTCCGCAGAAATCACCGTGTTTTTAGCTTGGATAGATACCGAAAAACGAAAATTAACCAAACCACCATCCGAAATAGTATCTGTTTTTAATCGCTTAGAAAAAGTACCAAATTTTGAAGAAATTATTCTGAAATCAAAATAATGAAAAGACGAGTTATTTATGCTATTTTAACTATTATTATAGCATGTTTTGTGTATTATCAAGAGTTAACCGATACATCTAAAAACATAAATTTAGATAAAGATGGTGTTGTAGATACCGTAAAACCTAGTTTTGACTTTTTACCAACTTCTACCACTAAACAACTAGTAAGGCATAGATATTATACACTTTCGTATAGTGAAAATAATGAACAAGCAGAATGGGTTGCTTACGAATTACATCCTAATCAATTACAACGTATTGATAGAAAAAGACCCTATTTCATACGAGATAAAAAGGTAAAAACAAAATCTGCGGATTATAGAAATTATAAAAAATCAGGTTATGATAAAGGACATCTTTGTCCTGCTGGTGATAGACGTTTTTCTAAAAATGCTTTTGAGGAAACGTTTTTAACTTCTAATATTTCACCACAAAATCATCAATTTAATGCAGGAATTTGGAATAGGTTAGAGCAAAAAACACGATATTGGACTAAAAAATATGGTACATTATATGTTGTAACAGGTGGAATTTTAACCGATAAAAATTTAAAAACTATCGGTAGAGAAAAAGTAACCGTTCCGAAACGATTTTATAAAATAATATTAGATTATAACCAACCAGAAATTAAAGCTATTGCTTTTTTAATTCAAGCAAAAGATTCTAATAAACCATTATATAAATTTGTTACCTCAATAGATAAAATCGAACAAATAACAGGAATTGATTTTTTTTACCAATTACCAGATACTATTGAAAATAAACTAGAAGCAACTTCCGATTACAAAAAATGGAGTTTTAGGTAATAATCTATATAAAATAAATAGTCTAATAAATTATTTTCCTTCCATAAATTTAAAATTAAGCACAAAATAGCTTCCAATAATGGCAGGAAATGCAAAATTAAGCAACCACATTACTGTGGTAATTGTAACCACAATTAATTCATTAATCGAAATAAAACCAAACACAAAAACAGCAACCGAACCTTTAATTAAAAAATCAAACATTGGTAAACTAGGTATAATCGAAGCAATTAAATACATGGCAAAAATTAATAATATTACCGTTTGATAATCTACCTCAACGTGAAACAAACGCAATAAAAAATAAAATTGATGCGAAAAAATAAGGTATCTAACAACCGAATAAACCAAAGTTAAAACACTAACTTTTACTGGGATTTTTTTAATAAATTGCATTACTTTATTCCAATAAAAACCACGAATTTTTTTAGAAATCAATTCCTTTCCTCCAAAAATAAACACTAAAAATAAAGCAAAGAAATACATAAATTTCCGAAGTCTAAAAACAGGAAAATTCCAATTAAAATGTAACCATAAATACAACAATCCAAAACTTCCAAATAAAACCGTAACGCTCATTTGCGAAATGTTAGAAAGGAGATTTAGTAGTACAATTTTTTTACGATTACTCTTTTTAAAATATAACGATTTAGCACCATATTCACCAATACGATTTGGCGTAAACAACGATGCTGTATGCGAACCCAAACTTTGTTTTAATGCTTGTATAAATGAAATTTTTTGAAGCACAGAAACTAAATTTTGCCATTTTAAAATTTCAAAAAACCAATTAAAAAAAGTAAAAAGAAATAAGTAAAAAATAACCTTATAATTTGTGGTAACTATTTTTTCTATCTGAAAAATAAAATCTTTAAAATTTATTGCATTATTATGAATAGTATGAATATAAATAAAATAAAACGAAGCAATTACAATACTAAACTTTACTAAAAGAAACAAAAACTTACGATATGTAGCTGAAATATTTCGCATAAATTAGAAAGCAATATTATAAAATATTTTTTTAGTAGAAACCTTTTACAAAACGTTTCTACTATTTAATTACCTTTGCTTTAAAATTAATTTAGAATTTGCAAACAGAAAAAATCATATTAGGCATTGATCCAGGAACTACAATTATGGGTTTTGGTATTATTAAAATTGTAAAAAAACAAATGCAATTTGTGTTATTAGACGAGTTAATTCTAAATAAATACGACGATCATTACCTGCGTTTAAAAAAAATATTTGAAAGAACTATTCAATTAATTGATGCTTATCATCCTGACGAAATTGCTATTGAAGCTCCTTTTTTTGGTAAAAATGTACAATCGATGTTAAAACTTGGTAGAGCACAAGGTGTAGCAATGGCTGCTGGTTTGTCTAGAGAGGTTACTATTACAGAATACGCACCAAAAAAAATAAAAATGGCAATTACAGGTAACGGAACAGCTTCAAAAGAACAGGTTGCAAAAATGTTACAAAGCATTTTAAACCTAAAAACATTACCAAAAAATTTAGATGCAACCGATGGTCTTGCAGCAGCGGTTTGTCATTTTTATAATCAAGGTAAAGTAACTGGTAAAAAAAACTATTCTGGTTGGTCTTCCTTTGTAAAAAATAATGAAAAACGTATTAAAAAATGAATTCCTTTTTTAGAAAAATAATTATTCTATCTCTATTTTTAAATTTCTTTTCTTGCACTAAGGAAACAATTAAAAAAGAAAACAGCACTAAAAAAGAAAAAAATAATAGTATAAGTTGCGAAAATGTAGATATGAAATGGTGGTCTTGGATTTATAAATCCGATTTTATGAAAGATGCTTATACCACTAAAATAACCAAAAATCTATCTAAAATTAAAGATAAAAAATCGGTTACTATTTTAAATTTAAGCTATTCAAAATTAAAAAAACTTCCAAAGGAAATACATACATTTCCAAACATAACTACTCTAAACATATCAGGAAATAGTTTTACAAATCTTACAGAACTAATAGTAGATTTAAGTAAACTTAAAAAATTAAAAAAATTGGTTTTTAACTCATCAAAGTTAAAAGAAATACCAAATAATATTGGTTTATTATCTAATTTACAAGGATTATCTTTAGCAAATAATAAATTATCGAAAATCAATAAAAACATTGGAGAATTAAAAAATTTAAAATACCTATCCATAACAAATAATAAATTTTTACAAAACTTACCAGAAACCATTAAAAACTTAACTTGCTTAGAACAAATAGATTTAAACGGAACGGGTTTAACAGCTATTTCTGAAGCATTAACACAATGCACTGAATTAAAAAGTATTGTAGCAAATGGATCTAAAATTAAAATAATTTCTAACAAAATTGGCGATTTAAAACAATTACGAAATCTAAATTTAGCGGCAAATAAAATAACAGAATTACCAAAATCTATAGGTAGATTAACTTTGTTAGAAAGTCTAACTTTATCAGACAATAATTTAAGTATGCTTCCAAAAGAAATACAAAATTTACGTAAAATTAAAAGAATTTCTTTAGATTATAATTTATTTCCTTCGTTTCCAAAAGAAATATTGCAATTTAACAATGCTTTTGAAATTGCAATTCAAAATAATAATTTTAAAGAAATACCTGTTGAAATTGCAAACCTTCAAAATTTAACACATTTATTGATTGATCATGAAATAATCACGAATGAAAACATTAAAAAAATACACAAAATAAATCCAAAATTAAGAATAATTAGACAAGATTCTAGAAAATACACTACAGGAAAAAAACGAAAATAAACACACTTTTTTATTCCATCTAAA
>CAYOWM010000132.1:0-5199 GCA_964407635.1 uncultured Flavobacteriaceae bacterium | reverse complement strand
AGTTAAATTAGTTAAATTAGATTTTAAAGCAAAGCCATTTTCGCGATTTACAGCATTGGTAAAATGTAAGTTTCCGTTAATAACGGAATTATTATCCGATACCAATCTTAAATTTTCTAAATCAAAATCATTCAAAGTTCCTTTAAGCGTTGTAGTAAAATGAATAACATCATTCTTACCTAACTCATCGTAAAAATGATACAAATCTGCTAACGACACATCTGCTTTAGTGATTTTAGCTTCAATTTGTACTTTATTATTAAAATCGGATAAATCACCATCGTTATACTTAAAAACCATATCGGTTTTTATAACAGAACTTTTTGTTTTTAAACTAGTAGTTTCAAAAAGCATTTTTGTTGGTGTATAAGTGAAATTTGTTGCAAAATCGGTTACTTTAATTCCGTAATTATCAATAAGATTAACCTTAGATATTGTTCCGTAAATATTTCTACCATGCAATTCAAAATCATCTACAATTCCATTAATATTGTTATAAAAAACGATTGGTTTGTCTTGCTTATTTTCATCATATAAATAAAATGAGGAATTTTGTAATAAAATAGAACTAGAAGTCAAAATAAAAGGTACGTATGGCTTATTCGGATCTTTGGTATGGTCAAACTTATGCGAAAATACCGAAAAATTATCGTGTAATTCGCCTTTATATTTTTTCATTACAAAGTCAAATCCAACCATGGTTGCACTACCAAGTTCTACCTTATTATCTATAATTTTTTTGGCATTAAACAACGATGTCTTTAAACTTTTAACCTTAATAAACGGAAAATCGTGATGATCTTTAATTACAATTCCTAATAATTTAATATCCTTTAAGTTTGAAACATCTATTTTATCGACAACAATACTCGTATTATACTTTTTACTTAGGTATTTTGTAGCTCGTTGTGCTAAATTATTTTGCACTGCAGGAATAGATAAAAGAATACTCAAAAGCACTATTAACAATAAAATTGCTAATAAAAATCGTTTTAGTATTTTTTTTAATCGCTTAATTTGAATAGTCTTTTATTACAAAACGTAAAAATACAAATTTCGTGCCTTTATCCTTACAAAAAATACAAAGACTTTAAATTCGACTAATATTAATTATTTTAAGAACAAATTAACTACGAATTAAGATATTTTTAAGATATTTGTATGCTTTAAATTAAAATATGAAGATATATCCTATTGAAACAGGTAATTTTAAACTAGACGGAGGAGCAATGTTTGGCGTTGTACCAAAAACACTTTGGCAACGTACCAATCCTGCAGATAGCAACAATCTTATCGAAATGAGTATGCGTTGCCTTTTAATTGAGGATGGCGATAAATTAATTTTAATCGACACAGGATTAGGCAATAAACAATCCGATAAATTTTTTGGCTATTACCATTTATTTGGCAATTTCACTTTAGACAAATCCCTAAAAGAAATCGGTTTTCATCGCGATGATATTACCGATGTTTTTTTAACACATTTGCACTTTGACCATTGCGGAGGAGCAATACAATGGAATAAAAACCATACCAATTACGAACCTGCTTTTAAAAATGCTAAATTTTGGACAAACGAAAACCATTGGAATTGGGCAACAAAGCCAAATCCTAGAGAAAAGGCTTCCTTTTTAAAAGAAAACATCCATCCTATGGAAAGCAGTGGTCAATTACATTTTATAAACATTGGTGATTCTAATATTATTGAAAAATCCGAATTAGGTTTTGGTATTTTTCTTGCCGATGGGCATACCGAAAAACAAATGCTTCCGATGTTACAATACAAAGGAAAAACTATTGTATTTATGGCTGATTTATTACCAACTGTTGGTCATATTCCGCTTCCGTATGTTATGGGATATGATACCAGACCTTTGTTAACAATGGATGAAAAAAAGACCTTTTTAGATATGGCCGTTAAAAACGAGTACCTATTATTTTTAGAACACGATGCCTTTAACGAAATATGTACCGTAAAAAATACCGAAAAAGGAGTTAGACTAGATAAAACCTATAAAATAAACGAAATATTTAATTAAAACCGAAACAAATGAAATACACAAAACTAATTCTATCATTAGGAATTGCTGCAACTCTTGTAAGTTGTGGTTCTACAAAAACAACTACTGTAGAAAAAACTCCTAAAATGATTATTGCTACCGATAATATTGTAGCAAAAAAAGGAAAAATGTCTAAAGAAGAAATACACAATTGGCCTCACATGGATATCATAAAAGATTCGGTGCCAGGTATGAGTTTAGATAGAGCATACGACTTTGTAAAAAATAAAAAAGCAACTACCGTAATTGTTGGTATTATAGATTCTGGTGTTGACATTGAACACGAAGATTTAAAAGATTTAGTTTGGACAAATCCAAAAGAAATTGCAGGTAACGGCAAAGACGACGACAATAATGGTTATATTGATGATATACATGGTTGGAATTTTTTAGGTGATATTGATAAAGCAGACTTAGAATACATTCGTATTGTAAAAGACCCAAGTATTACTACCGCAAAAGAAGCTGCAGCTGCAAAAGCCTTTTTAGATGATAAAATAAAAAAAGCTAAAGTAAACAAAATGCGTTACGAAGCTATGCTACAAGGAGTTACAATGGCACACAAAGGCTTAACCAAACATTTTGGTAAAGCAGATTATACTAAAGAAGAAGTAGCGGCAATTAAAACGGAAGATCCTACTTTATCTCAAAATAAAGCCATTGCAAGCCAAATGTTTGGTTATGGTTTAACTTCGTTAACCCAAGCAATTGATGAACTAACTAAATTAGTAACTAGTGCAAATGAATTATTAAATGGCGATAATTTAAAACACAACTACCGTAAAGTTTTACAGGATGATGAAAATGATTTTTCTAAAAAATCGTATGGTGATAATAATCCGTTAAACAAATCAGAACACGAACTGCACGGTACACATGTAGCAGGTATTGTTGCAGCAATTCGCAATAATGGTAAAGGCTCAGATGGTGTAACAAATAAAGTTAAATTAATGGCTGTAAGAGCCGTTCCTGATGGTGATGAATACGATAAAGATGTTGCATTAGCTATTAGATATGTAGTTGACAATGGAGCAAAAGTTGTAAATATGAGTTTTGGTAAAGCCTATTCTCCACATTCCGATTGGGTTTATGACGCTATTAAATACGCAGCAAAACACGATGTTTTATTAGTAAAAGCAGCAGGTAATGATGGTCAAGATATTGACGTACAAAAAAATCTACATTTTCCAACCGATTCACCTGTAAACGGTGCTACAGAAATTGCAGATAATGTATTAACTGTTGGTGCTATGACACGTCATTACGATGAAAAATTAGTTGCAAGTTTTTCCAATTATGGTAAAACTAGAGTTGACATATTTGCACCAGGGTTAGAAATTTATTCTAGTGTACCTCATAACAAATACTTATCTATACAAGGTACGTCTATGGCTTCACCAGCAGTTGTAGGTGTTGCTGCAATGGTACGTTCTTATTACCCAAATTTAACGGCAAAACAAGTTAAAGATATTATCATAAATTCTGGTATTGAATTCCATCATCAAGTAATCAAACCAGGTACAAAAGACGAAATGATTTCCTTTGACGAAATGTCAAGAAAAGGTAGAATTTTAAATGCATATAACGCTTTATTATTAGCAGATAAAATTAGCAAAGCATCTAAAAAATAAGCGATACTAAATCAAAAACTTATTCAAAAATAAAGCCTAAAAAGTTACACTTTTTAGGCTTTATTTTTAACTATATAAAGAAGCTATACTATTATCAATTATACCATTTTATCCGAAGCAATTTACCGCAGAGCTATACTTACAATCTTTGGCTTTAACAAAGATAATAAAAAATTTGGTTTTGTTATTTTCTGTAACGCTACGCAATGCAATCGCACAGAAATGACTGTGGTTATTTGTGCTGGAGCTAAGGTGCTTTAAAAGTAAAATTTTTTAATTTTCCATTTTTAAAGACAAATTTTTGCTCAATTAGATCTCCTGGCATGTCTCCGTTTAAAATCACATTAATCTTTTTTAATTTATCATCATAAGTATTAAATAAGAACATAAAAAAATCTTTTTTTTTCATACCAACCTTAATAGTATCTAAAATAGCAATCTCAGGGTTGTTAATTTCTGTAAAAAATATTTTTTCAAGAACAGGTTTTTGATGTTTATATTCAGCATACTTTTCTGCATCTTTTGGAAAAAACGTTTTTTTAATATACTCTATTATTATTTTAGAATTTTTATACGTATAAATAGCTCTTTTAACTCCTTCTCTATGTTGATTTAATCCTACTTCCTTTAGTTTAATACTGAATTTTTTTTCTAAACCTTTTTTAGAAAGATTTACTCCAAAGGGTTTGTAAATTAAATTTCCCGAAGAACCGATATCAATTGTATCATTTCTCTGCGAAATAGTGTAAATTAATTTTTTTGAATTCAATTTATATTGAATTAGTGTCTCTTCATTAATTACTATATTTTGTTCTACTTTCACGTTTTCTTTACAACTTACTATAAAGATAATTAGAATTAAAAAATATTTTTTTATCATTAATAATATATTACTCCGTTTCTAATTCTTTTAAATACTTCTTATTTCCCACGCTGATGTGCGATTGTATCACATTCTAATTTTATAATTTATTACTACTACAACATCATCAATTAAGCCCTAAATAGTCAACTGCAGAACTATAAATATAATCCTATCTCCTCTCCTCAAGCAAAGATAATAAAAAATCTTGGTTTTGTTATTTTCTGTTACGCTACGCAATGCAATTGTACAGAAATGACTGTGATTATTCTTGCGGGAGCTGGGTGTTGTAGTGTGGTGGCAGCAGAGGTATTTTAAAAATATGTACTAATTTATTTTTTATTATTAATTTTATGTTCAAAGTATCTTGATTTACATACTCTTTCTTTACAAAAATGGTAGTGTAAATAGTATCATTACTTCTTTTAATAAATTTAATACCAGGACCAATAAACGAAAATGTTGGATCTATATTTTTTAAGATAAATAACGAATATGTTTTTTCATTATATTTTATATATTTGTTTTGATTTAGTAATTTAAATTCTATTTGCATGTTACCATTTTTGTATATATAACTGCTCTTGGTAGTTTTTTTATTACACCTTAAAAAGACTAATAGAATAACAAATATAAAAAATATTCT
>CAYOWM010000131.1:0-5207 GCA_964407635.1 uncultured Flavobacteriaceae bacterium | reverse complement strand
TACCGTAACTCAAAGCTATTCGTGTTTTGTTTTTAGCGTAACTTCCACCTACATTATAATAATGGCTCTGTTTATCTGTATCATCATTGCCATAATTATACATATCACCAACAAACATAGATACATGTGAATTAAAATTGAATTCCGTTGTTGCAGCCATCCAATTTTTCTTATCTTCTTTAGTCCAAAGATGCTGTGCTTCTGCTCGTAAAGATTTTTTATTTTCAAATTTATGACTCCACTCTACTGCTAGAATATTTGATTTTATAATTCCGTGTGTTTCCTCAACATAGGTTTTGTTATAATAGGAGTTAATATACGAAAAAATCATTTTATTTTTTCTATTCAATTTTTTTCTAACCTCTAAGGTTATATCGGTAAAATAACGCTCTCCAAAAGCAAAAAATTTGGTGTGCATTCTTTTAAAATCTCGATTGTAATCGGAATCTAGTCCGTACCAATTGGAAAAATTAAGTGCTATCTTTGTTCCGTACTTCCCTCCTAGTTTCGTTCCTTTTTTAAGTTTATAGTATAAATCCCATTGCAAACCTATTTCACCTGCTTTTACCAAAGGATTAAACGATAATTTTGGTTGTGCTTGATATACATAAATATTTGCCAAACTATAATCTTGTTGCCTAGTTAATGCAGGAACAAAATTAACTATTTGCTCGTTAAACGTATTTCCTTGGGTTTGTCTATCGGAATAAAAATTCATATTTTCAATTCTACGCATCGTTGTGGTAAAACCGATTCCTTTTTTAGAATATCCCATTTCTAATAATAATGCATTGCCATAAAATAGTTTATCGCTATATACAGTACCTAATTCTACAACAGCATCTTTACTTTTCCAAACACCTTCTAAATTTGCATAGATATTATTTTTAGCATAATTTATTCTTCCTGAAAAGGCATTGGTTAAGTTTTCAAAACGTTTATCTGTTAATGCATTTGCAAGATAAACATCTTTTGTATTATGGTTTCTACCAACATAACTCAATCCAAATTGTAAGGTGTTATTTTCAGAGGAAGCATCGTAATTTGTATCAAATCCAAAAATTTCACCTTCCGAAACTTTAAATCCTACACGATGTTTTCCGTAAAGTGCCGTTATTTTTATTTTGTTAGTTGGATAATATGAAATTTTAGCTCCACGAAGTGCATTATTAATTCCTAATTGCCTATCTTCCCAAGAACGTAAAATTAAACCACTACCAAATTGCTCATAAAAATACCCTAAGGTAGCATCTATTTTTTTAGATTTATAATTAGCAAAATAGGTTGCAACTGCTACATCTTTATCTAAATTTGGCGAATAATTTAAAATAGCTTGTGGTGCAAAACCTTCGGCTTGTAAACCAAAAGTGAATTTATTTATGGCATAATCTGCTTTTAAATAGTTATTAGACCGAAAATTATCCTCTTCGGTAAAATCGCCCGTTACAGCATCATCTACATAATATTGCGAATTGGATTCAAAACCAACATTTACTTTACCACTATCTTGTGCAAAAATAGATGAAAAAGAAATAAATACAAGTAGTAGTAAGGTTTGATTAAACTTCATTAAAGTTTTATTTTTTAAATTCTACAAATTTTTCTACTAATTCCTCCTCACTTCCTGGCGTATAACCAGAATGCGAATAGACTATTTTACCATTTTTTACAATCATTACAAATGGCACAGTAGAAATATTCATTTTTCGTTTAAATTCTTGATTGGTATCTAATAAAACTTGGTAATCCCAATTTTTACCATTTACCAATGGCTTTACACGAGCTTTTGTACGTGAATCATCTACTGAAACGGCTATCAATTCAAAGCCTTTTTCATCTTGTAAATCTTCGTATTGCTCTGCAATTGCATCCAATTCGTTTACACAAGGACCACACCAGGTTGCCCAAAAACTAAAAACTAACGTTTTATCTTTAGATAATTCGGTTAAAGAAACGGATTTTCCATCTAGATTTTTTAAGGTTAAATTCGGAATAGTTTTCTGTGCAAAAGTCGTAAATCCTACAAATAATACGAATAAAAATAATGCGTTTTTTCTCATGATAGTGTTTGTTTTATATTTTTTATTTCGGTTAAATAAATAATATTGTGGCAAATATAACATTTTATCTTATATTTGCAACAATAATTAACATTTATCAAAATTAATACCAAAAATTATGAATGTACTAAAAAAAACTGTTTTTTTCTTATTATTTTCCATTTTAATTATTTTTCAATCGTGTAATAATGAAAATATAGATGCTATAACTGAAGTTATTATAACTACTTCAAATTCAAATTTATTGGTAGATGATACCGTTACTTTTTCGGCAACAGCAAATAATGGCAACGATATAACTAATCAGGCAACATTTTATGTAAATAATGAAATATTAACAGAAAATAACTTTACACCAAATGCTTCTGGTACATACGAGGTAAAATCAGTTTATAACAATATTACCAGTAACACTATTGAAATTAGTGTGTTAAACCCTACAGGTTATTCGCAAAAAGTATTAATTGAGGATTACACAGGAACTTGGTGTGGATACTGTCCAAGAATTGCATATTCTATTCAACAAGCAGAATTACAATCGGATAAAATTGTACCTGTTGCGGTTCATCTTGCGAAAAATAGTACGGATGTCTATAATTTTGATGGTAGTGAAGAACTAGAAAATTTATTTAATATTGGTGGTTTACCTGAAGGAAGACTAAATAGGACTATTGTTTGGAATTATCCGCAAAATACCAATTTAAATCAAGCACTTGATTTAACAGGACAAAGCTCACCTTTAGGCTTAGCAATCCAGTCGGAAATTAATCAAAATACTATCAATACTACTGTACGTGTTGGTTTTGCACAAGATTACGATTTTGAAATTGGTATTGTTGTTTATTTATTAGAAAGTGGTTTAATACACGACCAAACAAATTATACTAATTTTTTTCCTGAAGGACAATATGTAGATCCGTTAGTAGATTTTGAACATAATGATGTGCTTAGAGGAATTTTTACAAATGCATTAGGTGATATTATTCCGCAAACGGAAACTGTAAACGGAAATACTTATGTTTTTTCTATTCAAAATGCAATTCCTACAAGTATCGAAAATAATGATAATTTAAGTCTTGTAGCATTTGTAGTAAATAAAAGCACGAATGAAGTTCTTAACGCACAACATGCTACTGTTGGTGAAAATCATCCGTTTGATTAAATTAGAATTTATACCAAAACAACTTAGTTATTTAGTCTAATAATTTGGTGTTACAACTTTCGGTTGTATAATTATACGTACGATTTTGTTTTAATAGAATGAAAATTAACTATACATTTTCTTTCGTAATTCTTTAATTTTGGCATCGTCGTAATACTCTTCAAAAGTCATGTATCTATCAATTACCCCTTTTGGCGTTAATTCAATAATACGATTCCCTACGGTTTGTGCAAATTCGTGATCGTGTGTAGACAGTAAAGCGGTTCCTTTAAAATTTATAATGGAATTATTCAAGGCTTGAATAGATTCTAAATCTAAGTGATTTGTTGGTTCGTCAAACAATAAAACATTGGCACGTTTCATCATCATTTTAGACAACATACATCTAACTTTTTCACCTCCAGAAAGTACGGTACATTTTTTTAGTGCTTCTTCACCACTAAAAATCATTTTTCCTAAAAATCCACGTAAATATACCTCTTCTCTTTCCTCTTCGGTTTTTGCATATTGACGCAACCAATCTACAAGAGTTAATTCATCATCTTTAAAATAAGTTGAATTTTCTAGTGGCAAATACGATTGTGTTGTAGTAATTCCCCAATCAAAATTACCAGAAAAATCGGTATCTTTACCTGCAATAATTTCAAAAAATGCGGTGATAGCTTTTGAATTTTTAGAGATTACAATTACCTTATCTGCTTTAGATAAATTAAACGAAATATTATCAAAAACTAACTCTCCATCAATTGTTTTTTGTAATGCATCAACATTAAGAATTTGATCTCCTGCTTCGCGTTCTCTATCAAAAATAATTGCAGGATACCTTCTACTCGATGGTCTAATATCCGAAATATTTAATTTTTCAATCATTTTTTTTCTACTTGTTGCTTGTTTTGATTTTGCAACATTTGCCGAAAAACGTCTGATGAATTCTTCTAATTCTTTTTTCTTTTCCTCTGCTTTTTTATTTTGTTGTGCTCTTTGTTTTGCTGCTAATTGACTAGACTCATACCAAAATGTATAATTACCAGAATAATGGTTAATTTTACCATAATCAATATCTGAAATATGCGTACAAACAGCATCCAAAAAGTGTCTATCGTGCGATACAACAATTACAGTGTTTTTATAGTTTGCAAGAAAATGTTCTAACCACGAAATCGTATCGTAATCTAAATCATTGGTTGGTTCATCCATAATTAACAAATCTGGATTTCCAAAAAGTGCTTGTGCTAATAAGATTCGCACTTTTGCTTTTGCATCGACATCTTTCATTAACATGCCATGCATTTCGTCTTTAATTCCTACTGAAGAAAGTAAGGTTGCTGCATCGCTTTCTGCATTCCAACCACCCATTTCTTCAAAAGTAGCACCTAGTTCTCCTGCTTTTACACCATCTTCTTCGCTAAAATCTGGTTTTGCATAAATTGCATCTAAATCGTTTTTGATTTTAAAAAGCGGTTTGTTACCCATGATAACAGTATCCAACACTTTAAAATCATCAAAAGCGAAGTGATCTTGTTCTAAAACGGACATTCGTTTTCCTTTTTCTAAAGAAACCGAACCGCTAGTAGGATCCATTTTACCTGCAATTATTTTTAAAAAAGTAGATTTTCCTGAACCGTTTGCTCCTATAATTCCGTAGCAATTACCTTGTGTAAAAGTAGTATTTACTTCATCAAAAAGCACTCTTTTTCCAAACTGAACGGATAAATTAGATACTGTTAACATACTATTTAATATTTTTTGCGAAAATAATATAATTATTTTGATTCAAATCAAAATATGTGATATTTTACACCAACTCAAAACCTACAAAGGTTTAACATCAATTTAACAAGCTTTTTTTTATTAAAATGTACCTTTGCAAGGTGAAAATTAATTGGTTTTTATATTGTTTTTTTTTAGGTTTGAGCCTTTCTTTACTTAGTTGTAAAGACAATAATTCTATTTATACGTATCTTTCTGGACAAATTGTAAATCCA
>CAYOWM010000130.1:0-5289 GCA_964407635.1 uncultured Flavobacteriaceae bacterium | reverse complement strand
ACTACTCCACCATCAAATTACAACCTCTAATATCCGAATTATCGAATCTACCTAAAATCTCAAAAGTATTATTAGTTACAGTTTTTCCTAAATCTTGTGTAGCAATAAATGAACAAGAATTTACATTTGCTAAATCGATAATATTAATACCTCCTGTTTTGTTATTTGGTAAAATTTGTAAGGCATCCTCGGTATTTCGGATTAAAATTTTCATCCAATTTGGCGTTTTGAAAACACCATTTCCGTTAGAATATGATTGACTTAAAAGCTCTGTCATACCATATTCCGAATGAATTTTAGATACACCAAAACCATTTTTTAAAAGCTCGTGTAATTCGGCACGGATAATTTCTTTTCGTCTGCCTTTCATACCTCCAGTTTCCATAATAATGGTGTTTTTTAATTGAAAAGTATGTTTTTCGATTAAATCGAGTAAAGCAAACGAAACACCAATGAGCAATATTTTTTCGCCTTTCGCATCTAATTCGGTTAATTTTTTAGATAATTCGTCTAAATTATTAAGATAAAATCCACTATCTTTTTTGTTGGTTTGTTTACTTAATTCCGAAATCATATACACCAAAGACGAACCATTTCGTTCTAAATAATTAGGCAATAAAGCTAAAATAGTGTATTCAGTTACATCACCATAAAAATAGTTAAACCCTTTAGTAAAGCTATTTTTATAAAAATCTATATCTGTTACAAAATGTTTGCTTAGTTGCATACCTGTTGTACCACTACTGTAAAATATTTCCTTAACGGAAGCATTTGTCGAAACAATTTTATGCGTTTTAAAAAATTGAATTGGTAAAAACGGAATATTTTCTATCTGCGTAACACTATCTATATCTACATTAAGATATTTAATAAATTCACGATATACTAGATTATTTCTTGCTTGAAATTTAAAAATATCTAAGGCAAGAGCTGTAAAATCCGCTTCGGTTTTAATATTAAAAATAGTTGTGAAATCCATTAAAAATTAAATATCGGCAAAATTACATTTTATTTAAGAATCTGTATATTTATTATAGATATTATTAAGCAATATGTTTGTTAGTTAAATTTAAGATATGTAAATGTTATTTTTTTGAATAATTTTATAGTGTAAGTTAAACATAGTCAATATATTATTTAATATATTTGTATATTAACTAAAAATTTTTAAAAATGAAAAAAATTACTTCACTAATTTTATTATTGAGTTATTTCTGTATTATTTCAGTAAATTCTCAAGTAATTAACGAACCTGCAAATTGGCCAAATTCTACTTGGTCTATTAATGTTATTGCAGACACTGACGGATTATTAGATATTGAAGCAGATCCTTCTGTAGATGCAAATTTTGCTTTTGATGATGATGATTCAGGAAGTGCTTCACATGATATTGTTGCTGCAGAATCTCCAGTAATAGATTTAACAGCAGCACAAACTGCAAATGAAAATTTAATTATTATTACAAGTGAATATAGTTACAATTGGGTGGATACTGAAGAGTACTTTGCAATAGAATATTGGGATGCAGATGCAGCAGATTGGACTTCATTATTTGTTTTTTTGCAAGAAGATGTACCTGGAATTGGTACAAATGATTGGTGTAATACTGGGAAAAGGCCATATATTGGAACTTTAGATATTTCTAGTTTTACAGCTACTCAGTTATCAGGTTTTAGGTATAGGTATATATATAATGATGACATTACTGGTGGTGATGGATGGAATTGGGGTTTTTGTATAGAATCGCCAACTCTAAGCTCTTCAGGAGTTGTTGTTCCTCCTGGCTGTGCATCTAATCCAACACCTGCTGATGGTGCTAATATTGTTGTTGTTATAGGATTTCCTGGCAATACCATTTCTTGGGATGCTCCAACAACTGGTGATCCAGTAATTGCATATGATATTTTCTTTGGAGATACTCCAACGACAGTAACTGATTTTTTTGCAACAGTTTCCGAAACTTTTGATACAGTTTTTTATAACGGATCTGAATTAGGTTCGACTAAATATTGGAAAGTTGTTCCAAAAAATGCAGGAGGATCGGCAGTAAATTGTCCTGTTTGGTCTTTTACTTTACAAGATCCACCACCACAACCAGCATATGATGTCTGTGCAACAGCACAAGATTTAACTATAGGTGTAAATTTTGCAGATAATGTATTTAATGCGACAACTTCTGGTGCAACTGCTTCAGGAGAAACACCAGATCCGACTTGTGGAATTTTTGGAGGAGGAAATGATGTTTGGTTTAGCGTAACAGTTCCTGCATCTGGTAATGTTACCGTAGAAATTCAAGTTGATGGAGCTACGGATAATTTGGTAGATACGGTAATGTCTGCATACTCAGGTTCTTGTGGTAGTCTTACTGAATTAGTTTGTAATGATGATAACCCGATTGGAGGCACATTTTTTTCGCTAATTTCACTTACTGGTCAAACTCCAAATGATGTTTTGTATTTTAGAGTTTTTGCTTATGAAAATGCATTTCAAAATCAAGGTACGTTTTTAATTTCTGCTTATGATAATCCATCAGCTAATGTTTCTGATAATTCTACCTTTAATTTAACAATTGGTCCAAATCCAGTGGATGATGTTCTTACAATAAATGCAAATGAACCTATCTTAAATGTAAAAATTTATAATTTTTTAGGACAAGAAATTAAGAATGAGAAATTTGGATATACTAGTGTAAATCTAAATTTAAGAGCATTAGAAAAGGGTCCTTATATCGGATATATTGAGTCAAAAGTTGGAATAGAGAAATTTAAATTTATTAAAAAATAGCGAATTAAAATAATTATTTTAAGCGATAAGAAAATGTATTTTTCTTATCGCTTTTTTATTTATTTTCCAAAGATGTTCGTGAACCACCTCATTAGGTTTTATTGGTATTTTGACTTTTCATAACGAAAACCTATGAGTTTTTCGGGTTAACTTTGTTTAGATGTGAAATTAAAATAAATATTTTAATTATATGTAACAATGTTATTAAGTAATGGTTTTGTGGGTTAAAATACTAAAAATTAAAAGTTGTAAAATTGAATAAAGAACAAATAGAATTATATAAATCACTTTAAAAAATTAGAGAGTATCCTAATTTGTAAAGTAGGAAAAGTAAACTTCCTCTTTCGGAAGTAGGAAATAATTCGTATTTTTGTAAAAATTAATAAGTAAAATTTAAACAATGGCAAATACAACATTTGATATAAAAAAAGTATTAGAACAATTAGGCGTTACAGACGTTAATAACGGAACATCAACAGGTTCTAAAAGTTACGGTTCTGGTGCGTTAATCGAATCTTTTTCTCCAGTAGATGGAAAATATATAGGTAAAGTAAGTACCACAACTCCTGAAGAATTTGAAACAGTAATTGAAACGGCAAAAACTGCATTTAAAGAATTCAGACAAATACCTTCGCCAAAAAGAGGAGAACTAGTAAGACAATTTGGTGATAAATTACGAGAACTAAAACAACCATTAGGTGAATTAGTTTCGTATGAAATGGGTAAATCCTTACAAGAAGGTTTAGGCGAAGTACAAGAAATGATTGATATTTGTGATTTTGCTGTTGGTTTATCTAGACAATTATACGGATTTACCATGCATTCCGAAAGACCAGGACACAGAATGTACGACCAATACCATCCTTTAGGAATTGTAGGTATTATCTCTGCATTTAACTTTCCTGTAGCAGTTTGGGCTTGGAATACCGCTTTGGCTTGGATTGCAGGTGATGTTTGTATCTGGAAACCTTCCGAAAAAGTACCTTTATGTAGTATTGCATGTCAAAATATTATTGCCGATGTATTAAAAGAAAACGATATGCCAGAAGGTATTTCAAATATTGTAAATGGTGATTATAAAGTTGGAGAAATGCTAACTTCAAATAAAAATGTACCATTAATATCTGCTACTGGTTCGATACGAATGGGTAAAATTGTAGCACAAGAAGTAGCAAAAAGACTAGGTAAAAGTTTGTTAGAATTAGGAGGAAACAATGCAATTATCATCACACCAAGTGCCGATTTAGATATGACAATTATCGGAGCTTTATTCGGAGCTGTTGGTACTGCAGGACAACGTTGTACATCAACAAGACGATTAATTATCCACGAAGATGTATATAACGAAGTGCGTGACAAACTAGTTTCGGCTTACGGACAATTAAAAATAGGAAGTTCTTTAGACCAATCCAATCATATCGGACCACTTATCGATACACAAGCAGTTGAAATTTATTTAGATGCAATTAAAAAAGTAAAAGAACAAGGTGGGAAAATGTTAGTAGAAGGAAAACAATTAACTGGCGAAGGTTACGAAAGCGGTTGTTACGTTTCACCAAGTATTGCTGAGGTTGAAAACCATTACCAAATAGTACAAGACGAAACTTTTGCTCCATTATTATATTTAATTAAATATTCAGGCGAAGTAGATAACGCAATTGCTTTACAAAATGGCGTAGTACAAGGGTTGTCCTCTGCAATTATGACGAATAATATGCGTGAGTCTGAAAAATTCTTATCCTATGCAGGTTCAGATTGTGGTATTGCAAATGTAAATATCGGAACATCAGGTGCTGAAATTGGAGGTGCTTTTGGTGGAGAAAAAGAAACTGGTGGTGGTAGAGAATCTGGTTCTGATGCTTGGAAAGCTTATATGAGAAGACAAACAAATACCATAAATTATACAGCAGAATTACCATTAGCTCAAGGTATTAAATTTGAGTTTTAATGAATGTTTTGTATATTATAAAACAGTAAATAAAATAGGGTTTTGCAAAGCAAAACCCTATTTTTTTATCTTTTTTTTTGAAAGACAATTATTTTATAAATTTGTAAAAAATTAACTTTTGAAATTTTTATATAATAAATTTAATTTATTTTTGTCGTTCTAAAAAAACAAAAAAAATGAATAGGTAAGTTTACAAATTATTAAAAGGTGAAAAATTAAACCAAAAAATAGAATTAAAAGGTTGGGTACGAACTTTTAGAGCAAATCGTTTTATTGCTGTAAACGATGGTTCGACAATTAACAACATACAATGTGTAGTAGATTTTGAAAATACCGACGAATCTATTCTTAAAAAAGTAAATACAGGTGCTTCGGTTTGTGTAAAAGGAACACTTGTAGAAAGTGCTGGTAAAGGACAATCAGTAGAAATTAAAGTAGAAGATATTCAGGTTTTAGGCGAATCTAATCCAGAAGAATATCCAATTCAGCCAAAAAAACACAGCTTTGAATTTTTACGTGAAAATGCACCTTTACGTGTGCGTACCAATACTTTTAGT
>CAYOWM010000129.1:0-5310 GCA_964407635.1 uncultured Flavobacteriaceae bacterium | reverse complement strand
CTACTCATTAAATCCTTCAAAAAAATCACGGAACCCTAAAAAAGAAACCATCTCTTTTTTATTAAATTACTCTAAATCTTTTAAAGTAATTAAAGTCAATCAAAAATTCGTTAGCTTTTATTTAAATTAATTTAAAACGGCTGCTTTTTCAAAGCAGCCGTTTTATTTTGCGTCATTGCAAAAATGGAATCACCGAGGAAATCGGTTAATTATAACCGATAAGCTCATCAAAAAATTGCCACTTCGTT
The DNA here is from genome assembly GCA_964407635.1 of uncultured Flavobacteriaceae bacterium. Lineage (GTDB taxonomy): Bacteria > Bacteroidota > Bacteroidia > Flavobacteriales > Flavobacteriaceae > S010-17. The sequence continues at coordinate 5,062 of CAYOWM010000129.1, read as the reverse complement.
ATTTTACGCTCATCGCAATGACTAGTTTGAATGTACCTTTATTATCTCAAAAAAAACATCTTTTTATAACTGTTTTTTTCAATTTAATAGTATTTTTGAAAACAAATTTTAGATATAAAAAATGGAATTTTCAAAAGGTAAACTAAGCAATAAAAAGCTAATCGAATTATACAAATCGCTTTTAAAACCAAGATTAATTGAGGAAAAAATGCTTATCCTTTTACGTCAAGGTAAAATCTCAAAATGGTTTTCTGGTATTGGACAAGAAGCAATCTCGGTTGGTGTTACCAGTGCTTTAAAACAAGACGAATACATTCTTCCGATGCATCGTAATTTAGGTGTTTTTACTACCAAAAATATTCCGTTAGACAGATTGTTTTCGCAATGGCAAGGAAAAGCAAATGGATTTACAAAAGGGAGAGATCGTTCCTTTCATTTTGGTACAAACGAGTATCATATTGTAGGTATGATTTCGCATTTAGGTCCGCAATTAGGTGTTGCAAATGGTATTGCTTTAGCCGAACTTTTAAAAGAAACGAAAAAAGTAACTGCTGTTTTTTCTGGCGAAGGAGGAACTAGTGAAGGTGATTTTCATGAAGCTTTAAACGTAGCTTCCGTTTGGGATTTGCCTGTTTTATTTTGTATTGAGCATAATGGTTATGGTCTTTCTACACCAAGTATTGAACAGATGAAAAACCAAAATGTTGCGGATAAAGCTATTGGTTATGGCATGGAAAGCTACACAATTGATGGCAATAATATTTTAGAAGTATATACAAAAGTTTCTAAAATTGCCGAAAGCATGCGTAAAAATCCAAGACCAGTTTTAATCGAATTCAAAACCTTCAGGATGCGTGGTCATGAGGAAGCTAGTGGCACAAAATATGTTCCGAAAGAATTACTCGATACTTGGGCAAAGAAAGATCCTATTGAAAACTATGCAGCTTTTTTACGTGATAATACGATTTTGAATGAAGCAGATGAGGTTGCTTTTAAGCAAGAAATAATCAATGAAATTAACTTAAATTTAAAAACAACTTTTGATGAGGAAACGATAAAGTCCTCCATAAAAAATGAAATAAACGATATTTATAAAAATTCGGATGTTGAAATTGTTACTCCTAAGGATACAACCGAGAAAATTAGGTTTGTAGATGCTGTTTCGCAAGGTTTAAAACAAGCAATGGAACGCCACGACAATAGTATTATTATGGGACAAGATATTGCGGAATATGGTGGTGTTTTTAAAATTACGGACGGATTTTTAGAGCAATTTGGTAAAAAACGCGTTAGAAATACACCAATTTGCGAATCGACAATTATTGAAGCTGCTTATGGCTTGTCAATCAAGGGGTTTAAAGCAATTGTAGAATTACAATTTTCCGATTTTGTAACTTCTGGGTTTAATCCTGTGGTTAATTTATTAGCAAAATCGCATTATCGCTGGAATCAAAAAGCAGATGTTGTTTTACGAATGCCTTGTGGTGCTGGCGTTGGTGCTGGTCCGTTTCACAGTCAAACAAACGAAGCTTGGTTTACTAAAACACCAGGCTTAAAAGTAGTATATCCTGCATTTCCGTATGATGCAAAAGGTTTATTAGCTACTGCTGTTGCGGATGAAAATCCTGTTTTATTCTTTGAACATAAAGCATTATATCGTTCTGTATATCAAGAAGTTCCTACTGATTATTACACTATTCCTTTTGGCAAAGCTTCGGTTTTAAAAAATGGCGATTCGCTTACTTTAATCAGCTACGGTCAAGGTGTGCATTGGATTTTAAACACACTAAAATTACCAGAATTTGAAAATATTTCGGTAGATGTAATTGATTTACGTTCTTTACAACCGCTAGACACGGAAACTATTTATGCTTCCGTTAAAAAAACAGGTAAGGTAATTATTTTACAAGAGGATACTATGTTTGGTGGAATCGCTTCCGATTTATCTGCAATGATTACCGAAAATTGCTTTACCTATTTAGATGCTCCTGTAAAACGTGTTGCGAGTTTAGAAACTCCTGTTCCGTTTGCTGCAAATCTTGAAAAAGATTTTTTACCTGTTGATCGTTTTATAGTTGCCTTACGAGAAATATTGGCTTTTTAAAATATAGTATAAAAGCTAGAATACGCTATGAAAAGTTGTTATATTTACTTGCATAAAACAAAAAAATAGTCTAACTTTAATTGTTTTTTTTATGAAAAGTTTGTATATTTGCACCAATCGAACTCGCCACGCTTCCTGAATATAGCGTACCCAGGCGGGTCTTTTTTTTTTATTACTCTTATGACTTCAAAAACTGATTATCCTAAAAAAGTTATTTCTTTTGATAAACAAATAGCACTCTTGCAAGAGAGAGGATTAATTATTGAGGATGTTGAAAATGCAAAAGGTTATCTTAGAAATATTAGTTATTTCAGATTACAAGGTTTTTGGTGGGAATTTCAAATTGATAAAGAAAATCATAAATTTAAAGAAGGCACTACTTTTGAAAAGATAATTAAACTATATACATTTGATCGGAAATTTCGATTAATAATATTTGATGCTTTGGAGCGAATTGAAGTTGCCTTGAGAACAAAATTAGTTTATTACCCTTCAATTGAACTTAATCAATGGTGGTTTGAAGATGAAACAAATTTTTATAATAAAAAATTTCATTCAGACTCATTATTAGAAGTAGATAAAGAATTAGGTAGGACAAAAGAAGTTTTTATTAAATCTCATTATAATAAATATGGAAATAAACATAGACCTCCAGCATATAAAACTCTTGAAGTAATATCTTTCGGTTGTTTGTCTAAATTATATAGTAACCTTAATAATGATATAACTGCTAAGAATAGAGTTGCTAAAGAATTTAATTTACCAAATTATAATTTTTTAAAAAGTTGGCTCCAATCTTTTAACACAATCAGAAATATTATTGCTCATCATAGTCGAATTTGGAATAGAAATATTGATTTTTCACCAAAATTTCTACATAAAACAGATTTTGATTTCATTGAAGAACCTGAAAACAAAAACTCCATGTACCATTGTATGTCTTGTGTTTTATTCGTTTTAAACAAAGTTTCTGAAGGACACAGTTTAAAAAATAAAATAATTAACTTATTAGATAATAATAAGGAAATAGAATTATCAGAAATGGGAATACCAAAAAATTGGAGAGAGCAAAATATTTGGAAATAAAACGTTGGCAACAAAGTATATAAATTATTGAGCAATAAGCGATTAAGTCAAAGTTAGTACATATAAATAAAGTAAGTAATAAACCGAAAGTTAAGTGCTTTAAAGTCCGCAACTCCGCTTTATACAAACCATTGATAAAGTCCATCATCAATACAGGTGTTTTATGCAAAAAAAAATATCTAACTACTTTATAATGACACCATCATACCATTACAAACAAAAACAATTTCTAATAAATTAAAATTTTAAAATTTCGGATTGTATTATTATTTTGTGTTTTAATAAAATATACACCTTTTTGCATCGTTTTATCTATTTGATAAAAAGTAGCTATCTTAAATTGCGTAATTTTTTTACCATGAATATCAAATATTTGAGCATCTGAATTGATATCAAAATTGTTAAAATAAATTCTTTTTTGATATTGGTTATAGTAGATGTTTTGGTTTTCATACGCTTCGGATTCGGTTGTAGATAAAACTGCGATTTCTAATAATTCGGTATAACGATACCAAACGTAGCCATCAAAATTTACTTGCGATTTCCAAGCACCAACTTGATCGTTAAAACCATCAATTCCGTTTAAATAGGTATCGTAAGGTTGGGTTAACGGATGCGTTGCTAACCATGCATACATATGTGCTACTCTAGAACTAAAAATTGGCATTACCGTTACAGTATTACCTGCTGCTCCAACATTGGTTGCTAATTGCTGAATTCTATCTGGATGTCCTGTTTGGTATTGATAAATACTATAATCGTTTGAAGGATCGGCATCATCACCATTATAAACATCGCTTTGACGATAATAATGGACTAAAATACGATCGGTATTTTGCACCAATTGTGCTATTTGTGCATTAGTAATTACATACAACTTACCAATATAGGTTTCGATTAAAATATTGTTTTCTGCACCATACGCTTTTAACATTGATAACTGATCAATATAAAAATCAAAAGCACCATCAATTGTGCAAGGATAGGTACCATCAAGATAGGTATCGCAATAGTAACCTCCAGGATTTACTTTTGAAGTATTCCAATATTCAAATTCTAGATTAAAAACATCAAATCTCTTAAATGAACCAGCAGGAAAGAAGCTGTTATAGGTTTTAATTTTATCAAAAGAACTATTTTTTTCGCCAACTGCTGCTACTTTTAAAATACCATAATTTAATTTGGCATTTTCAATAAAATTTGCAAGAGGAGCGGATTGGACAATATCATCAATTAAAAACATAGTTGTATGAATGGTGTGCAATTTATACAGAAGTAAATAGTTAAATCCGTTTGCTTGAGCGTATTCTAAAAGTTCGGTTTCTTTAGTAGTATTTCCTACAATTTCGTCGAAATTATTTACGTATAAACCAACATTTCCTTGTGCTTTTGAATGGAAAGAAAATAAAATCAGTAATGCCAATATAATATATGTTTTCATAATATAAAAATTTAGTGTTTTCATTATATAAAGACACAACAGTATCTGTTACCCCTTTTTTATTCTACTTCTTCAAAATCAATATCTGTATCTTCCTTATACGATTCGGTATTTTGAGGAATTGCACAACCTTTTGAGCTAAAACATCCAATATACATAATAGCTTGAAACAGTATTAATCCTCCAAAAATCAACGCCAAATAACTTGGGTGTTGGTAATGTTTCCATATAAAATAAAATCCAACCAAAAGCTGCATAAAACGTTTGATTGTCCAAAGTTTAAAATATGTTTTCATTAACAAATACATCCTTAAAATTATTATTTTATCTTGAAAAATGTTTCAAATAACGCAGATAAATAAAATTTACATCTTTTTTAATTTCACCATCGGCAGTATAAAAAATATTTAATTTGTTTCTTTCTCTATTCA
>CAYOWM010000128.1:0-5324 GCA_964407635.1 uncultured Flavobacteriaceae bacterium | reverse complement strand
TAAACAATATAATATTTTTTTATGTAAGGAATAAAAAACAAACAGACAAACTATTTAAAGTATAAATAATGAAAGTTACAAAAAAAATGATTTCAAATATTATCTTTTATGGATTGATAATTTTTATTTTAACACCATATGGCAGACCAAAATTTTTACAAGCAGTTTCATATATAAAGTCCGCTATAATTTCACCATCCATCACTAAAGAATCGGAAAGAACTAATTCGGTAAACTTAAACGTAGAATTAACCGATTTAATTGGCAATGAAGATATAAATTTAAACAAATTAAAAGGAAAGGTTATTTTTATTAATTATTGGGCAACTTGGTGTCCTCCTTGTCGTGCCGAAATGCCATCTATTCAAAAATTATATAACGATTACAAAGATAAAATTGCCTTTGTTTTTATTACTTCTGACCCAAAATTAAAAGTAACAAAATTTTATTTAGATAACGATTATAGCTTACCAACCTATAATTTAATAACCAATCCTCCAAAAGAAATAAGCACACAATCTTTACCAACAACCTTTATTTTAGATAAAAAAGCTCGTGTTGTAGCACGAGAAACAGGTGCTTCTAATTGGAATAGTTCTGGTGTTAGAAAAATGCTAGATAGCTTACTTGCAGAGTAATTATATAAAAAACAAAAAAATCTTAGGTTTCATTTTTTACTGTAAGATAGTACTTTTTACAATAATTTAGTATATTGCAACGTTTTATATAAAAATAATGCAGTAAATGAAAAAAATTGTATCGTACCTTTTAGTAGTTTTTGTAGCTTTAAATCTTTATAATTGTACCGAAAAAGATACTATTCCAAATGATATAGAAGTACAAAATTTTGTTTGGAAAGCAATGAATTTATACTACTTATGGCAAGATGATGTTCCTGATTTACAAGATGATCGGTTTATAAACCAAACGGAATTAAACACCTATTTAAAAAACAAAACACCAGAAGAATTATTTGAAAATCTAAAATCCGATCAAGACCGTTTTAGTTGGATGGTTGACGACTATATTGCACTAGAAAACCTGTTTGCAGGAATAACAAAAAATAACGGAATGGAGTTTGGATTAGTAGCAGTAGCAGAAGACTCAAATGATGTTTTTGGGTATGTAAGATATGTACTTCCTAATTCAAGTGCCGAAGAAAATGGCGTAGAACGTGGTGATATATTTTATGGAATTAACGGTCAAGCACTCACTAGAGATAATTATAAAGAGTTATTATTTTCTGATAATGATACATATACTGTTGATTTTGCCGATTATGCAGTAGTGTCAGGACAACCTGTTATCACACCAAACAATTTACACACAACCTTAACTAAGGAAGAAATAAATGAAAATCCTGTTAAAATAGCACAAACTTATACTATTGACGGAGAAAAAATAGGCTACCTAATGTACAACCAATTTGTTATTAATTACGATAATGATTTGAATAATGCCTTTCTGCAATTTAAAAATGAAAATATTAGCAATTTAGTTTTAGATTTGCGATATAACGGAGGAGGATCCGTAAATACAGCCGTTTCTTTATGCGGAATGATTACAGGACAATTCAATGGTGAATTACTTGCAACACAAAATTTTAACAGTAAATTACAACCTCAATTTGAGGCTAATTCGGAAATTAATTTCAGAAATCGTATGTATAACGGAAGTGCAATTAATTCTTTAAATTTAACAAAATTATATGTATTAGTCAGCGGAAGCACAGCTTCGGCAAGTGAATTTATAATTAATAATCTTAGTCCATATATAGATGTTGTTTTAATTGGCACAAAAACCGTAGGAAAATCAGTAGCATCGTTTACTTTGTATGACTCTGATAATTACACAAAAAATAACGTAAATCCAAACCATAAATATGCATTACAACTTATTGCTTTAGAAATAAAAAATAAGTTAGGTGAAAACACACATACAGGATTTATTCCAGACACTATTTTACCTGAAAATTATACAAATTTAGGTGTTTTGGGTGATGTAAATGAGCCTTTATTTGCCGAAGCAATTGCTCAAATCACAGCAACTAGACGACCAACAAACAATTTAGAGAATATAAAATTACCCTTAATTTCTAATTCTAAAAAATATTTTACACAAAACAATATGTATATAAATTTAAAATAAATTATGAAACGTGAGAAACCAAATTTTATATTTGTGAGTTCCACGTAAACCCATAAAAATAATAGCGTGAAATGAAACCCCTTTTAGCATCCCTTGCAATATTTTTTGTGTGTCATTATAGTTTGATAGCACAAAACGACACACTTAATATTTATTATGATATCGGACAGTATAAATTAAATAATGATAAAGTAAACTTGTTAAAGAAATTTTTAATAGAAAAAGATTCTGCTGCTTATAATGTAGAAATTATTTCGAGTACCGATGAAATTGGTACAGCCGAAAGTAATTTTTTGTTATCAAAAAGAAGAGCAAATTATATTAAAAACATATTAAATACAAGTCATAAACATTATTTTAAAAATATCAAAACTAGGAGTATTGGTGAAGTTGCCAATAGTACTGATTTTGAAAAAGAAAATGCAAAAAACAGAAAAACCACTTTGGTATTTAAACGAATAAAAAATAGTATTCTAAACCCTAAATACCAAAAAAAAGGAAAAACAATTCAACTTAAAAATTTAGAATTTTTCCCTGGAAAAGCAAAACTTGTTAAAAAATCAAATGAAATTTTAGAGGATTTGGTAATCTGTTTACAAATTAATCCAAGTATGAAAATTGAAATTAGCGGACACGTATGCTGTGAGTCAAATATTCCAAGGCAAAAAGGAAAAGAACCTGTAACCTATCATGGTAATGAATTATCCACACGTAGAGCAAAGGCAATTTACGATTTTTTAGTAGCACGAAATATAAATCCAGATAGACTTTCGTATATTGGTTATGGTTTTCAAAAACCGCTAGTTTATCCTGAGCGATCTGTGGCAGATATGCAAAGAAATAAACGAGTTGAAATAACCATTACTGATTTATAATGAAATATTTTATTCTAATTGCAATATATCTTTTTTCGATTAAAAGTATTGGTCAAAACGATACACTAAATCTATATTACGATATTGGTATATATAAATTGAATAAAAAAAACTACAAGAAAATACAATCTAAATTAGAAAATTTAAACGAAGGTAAAAAATACCATGTCGCAATAATATCTAGCTGTGATTTTTTAGGAACAAAAAATAATAATTTTGAACTTTCATATAAACGAGCTGTAACCGTAAAAAAACTCATTGATTTAAAAGAAAATGTTACTATTTCGTCTATAACCTATAAAGGAATTGGCGAAATACATCCTCGAAATAGAATAAAAACGGCAAGAGGTTTTACCAGTGATCGAAAAACAATGCTTATTTTTAAAGATGAAACACAAATCGTTTTAGATAAAATTAAAAATTCAAAAAAAGGAGAAATTTACGTGTTACGTGATATTATTTTTGAACCAGGACGACACATGTTAAAAAAAGAATCGATGCTTACCGTAAAACGATTGTTAAAGGTATTGAAAGAAAATCCGAAATTAGAAATAGAACTTAGCGGTCATGTTTGCTGTGGTAAGAATAAATCGGATATTATGGATGGCTATGATAAAGACTCAAAAAGCTATAATTTATCCGAAAACAGAGCAAAACATATTTATAAGTATCTTGTTTTGAAAAAAATAGATCCAAAAAGATTATCACATAAAGGTTACGGATTTCAACGACCATTATACTATCCAGAACTTACCGAACAAGACAAAAAAATGAACCGAAGAGTCGAAATAAAAGTTGTAAATAATTAATAAAAAAAGCGTAGTTTCGCTTTCGTGTTTTTAAACTAAAATTACAGCTTAAATATGGCAAAAGTAAAACCTTTTAAGGCAATTCGTACTTCAAAAAAAATTGTAAATAAAGCTACAACTCGCTCGTACGACACCTACACACCACAAGAAATAGAAACGGAGTTAAACACCAATCCACATTCATTTTTACATATTATACAGCCTTTTTTTAATAAAGTACAGTATGATTCTCTTGACGAAAAGTTTGATGCTATTAAAAAACAATTCCAAAAATTCAAAGAAAAAGGAGTTTACTTTAAAGAAAGTAATGCTGCATATTACATTTATAAAAAAGCCACAAAAAATGGTGTTTTTATAGGAATTATAGCAGCAACAAGCACCAAAGATTACAAAAATAAAACCATAAAAAAACACGAAAAAACCATAAAAAAAAGAGAAAAACTTTTTCAAAATTACCTAAAACATACCGGTTTTAATGCCGAACCAGTTCTGTTAACTTATCCTGATAATGCTAAAATAGATGAGATAATAGCAAAATATCAACAAACAATTCCTGAATATACCTTTACATCGGAAAATGATAAAAAACACGAATTGTGGATTGTCAAAGATAAAGTAGATATAAAAAAAATTAAAAAAGAATTTAAAAAAATAAATTCACTATATATTGCCGACGGACACCATCGTTCTGCTTCCTCTTATCTATTATCCAAAGATTTTAAAGCCGAAAATAAAAATTATACGTACTTTTTAAGCTATTTAATATCCGAATCTAATTTAAAAATAGCAGCTTTTAATCGTTTAGTTAAAGGATTAAACGGTTTGGATGAAAAGACTTTTCTACATAAATTAGAAAAATATTTTACTATTATAAAATCTAATAATAGTACCGAAACTCCTAAAAAAATACATCAATTTAGTATGTACTTAAAAAATAAAGTATATTTACTAGAGTTTAAAACCAAAAATTATACTTTTAAGAGCTCCTTACACCATTTAGATACACATATTTTGAATACAATTATCCTAAAAAAAATATTAGGAATTGAAAATGCACGAACCGATAAGCGATTATCCTATGCATCGGAATATAAAGGACAAGAATACTTGCAAAAAAATGTAAATTCAGATAAATTCGATGTAGCTTTTGGACTTTTCCCTATCAGTATGGAGCAGTTAAAACAAATTTCTGAAGATAATCTAACCATGCCTCCTAAATCTACTTATATTTTACCTAAATTGCGAAGCGGTTTATTAATTTACGAATATTAATTATGATACAAGCAACTACACAAATTCGAGTTCGTTATGGTGAAACCGATCAAATGGGTTATGTTTATTATGGTAATTATGCAACCTATTTTGAAGTAGCAAGAGTAGAACTCCTTAGAACTAACGGAATTACTTATAAAGAATTAGAGGAAAATGGTATTATGCTGCCTGTTTTAAAACTAGAAGTAAAATACCATAAACCAGCAAAATACGACGATTT
>CAYOWM010000127.1:0-5332 GCA_964407635.1 uncultured Flavobacteriaceae bacterium | reverse complement strand
TTTAAACTCACAAAATAGATTCGCCATTCAAATCTGTTGTTAAAATAGCAGACATTAAATTAAAAAATGGCTTTAAAGTTTTAAAACTATCGTTAATTACATCTATAAAATTTTCTTCTAAAACTTCATCATCGGTAAATTTCTGGATAGCAACAAAACCTTTTTTACGAATTAAATCCATATTTGGATGGTTTTTATCAAAACCTCTTGGAGCTGTTTTTAAGGTATCTCCTTGCAATTTTCCAAATATTTTCTTGAATTTTTTATCGGAAATGATTGTGTTAATTTCAGAAGCATCTGTTTCAAATTCTTTTCTAATTCGCAATAAATCATTTTTGTTTGGTTGCCAAAATCCACCACCAAGCAACGATTCGTTATTTGGTCTAATTCGCAAATAATAACTACCACGACGTTCTAAACCAAAACGATAAAATCCTGCTGCAAAATGTGGTTGATATGGTGTTTTATCTTTAGAAAAACGCACATCACGATATATACGATATAGTTTATACCTATCTATTTTATCGTGTTTATTAAGATCTTGAATTACTTTTTGATGAAATTTTTTTAGTAGAGTTTGCTCTTTAATAAAATCCGATTTATGTGTATTAAACCATTCTCTATTATTATTTTGCTTTAATTTTTTAAGATATTCTAATGTCGATTTTTGTATTTGCATATCAGAAATAATTTATTTTTCAGAAAAATACAAATAAAAAAACGAATGACTATAAGCAATCATTCGTTTTTTATTTTTAAGATAAATTAAAATTACTTCATCAATTCTAAACTACGCTTTATAAATTGCGTAAGTTCTTCTCCTTTTAAAAGGTTTTGCGAAAGTTTTGCTAAATCTAAAGCTTGTTTTACATATTCTGCTTGTTTTTTCTTTGCTTTAAGAATTTTATCCATCCATTCGCTATTTGTATTTACAACCAAATTGTACATTTCTGGAAAACCACCCATTCCCATAAAACCGCCACCACCACTCTGTTGCATTTCTTTCATACGACGCATAAATTCTGGTTGTGTAATAATAAACGGATTTGCTTTAGAATCCATTGCTTCTAATTGTACAGTAAATTTTTCACTTGGAACAAATTTTTCTACAATACCTTTTAATTTTTCTTGTTCGTCATCGGATAATTTAGAAACCTTTGTATCGTCTTTTTTGATTAGATTATCGATATAATCAGCATCTACACGAGCAAATTTTACAGGTTGTTTTTTATCGGATAATTCGGAATTTTCTTGTTCTAATTTTTGAATTAAATGCGATGCAATTGGCGAGTCTAACAATAACACTTCATACCCTTTTTCTTTAGCTTCTTCGATATAACTGTGTTGCTCTTTTTTATCGGAAGCATATAATACAACAATATTTTTATCCTTATCGGTTTGTGCTGGTTTTATTTTTTCGATTAATTCCGTAAAGGTAAAATAGGTTTCATCTACTGTTGGATATAATGCAAATTTTTGAGCTTTATCGTAAAATTTTGGTTCGGAAAGCATTCCGTATTCGATAACCACTTTAATATCGTTCCATTTTTTTTCAAAATTTTCTCTATCGTTTTTAAAGATGGAGTTTAATTTATCGGCAACCTTTTTGGTAATGTAACTTGCTATTTTTTTAACCGCTCCATCTGCTTGTAAATAACTTCGTGAAACGTTTAACGGAATATCTGGCGAATCAATTACACCTCGTAACATTTGCAAAAAGTCAGGCACAATTCCCTCTACATTATCGGTTACAAAAACTTGGTTTTGATACAATTGAATTCTGTCTTTTTTCGGATCAATATTCGCATCTAATTTAGGAAAATATAAGATTCCTGTTAAATTAAACGGATAATCTACGTTAAGATGAATGTGAAATAACGGCTCTTCGTATTGTGTAGGATATAACTCTCTGTAAAAGTTTTTGTAATCGGCATCAGTTAACTCAGAAGGAGCTTTTGTCCAAGCAGGATTTGGATTATTAATAATATTGTCAACTGTTATCATTTCAGGAGTTTCAGGAATATCTTTTCCGTCTTTATCCTTTTCATTTTTTGGTTTCCAGTTTGGATCTTGAATTTCTTTTGTACCAAATTTAATTGGCACAGCATTAAATTTATTGTATTTAGAAAGTAATTCGCTTATTTTAGACTCTTCTAAAAATTCGCTAGAATCGTCATCTATATGTAAAATTATTTCGGTTCCGTGTTCTTTTTTATCGGTTTCCTCTAAAGTGAATTCTGGTGAACCATCGCATTTCCAATGTACTGAAACGGTATTCTCTTTAAAAGATTTTGTGCGAATTTCTACTTCTTTTGCTACCATAAAAGCAGAATAAAATCCTAATCCAAAATGCCCAATAATTCCTGCTTCATCGGCATTTTTATCCTTGTATTTTTCTAAAAATTCTTCTGCTCCTGAAAATGCTACTTCGTTAATATATTTTTCCACTTCCTCTTTCGTCATACCAATACCTTGGTCGCTAATCGTAAGTGTTTTTGCTTCTTTATCTAGCTTTACTTCAATTTTTAAATCATCTACATTTCCTTTAAATTCGCCAATTGAAGCCAAATGCTTTAATTTTGAAGTTGCATCGGTTGCATTTGAGATTAATTCACGTAAAAATATTTCGTGATCAGAATATAAAAATTTCTTTATAAGCGGAAATATATTTTCTACCGCTACATTAATTTTTCCTTTTGTCATTTTATCTATGTTTTATGTAATGTTATACTAATTTGGAATGCAGTACTCCAAAAATGTACCAAAATGAATATTATGTCATCTTGTCAGTTTTTTGGATAAAATATAAAAATTGAATACACGTAAACATAGTATTAGTTATGGTGCGTATCGAAAAACGAGCATTCTCAATAATGACATGCAGTTTGGCTTTGCAGTAAAAATACTTTTGCGGATAACAATAATTTGTTGTAACTTTGATTTAATAAAATATTATATTATGAGCTTAGAAGCAAGAAAACTTACAATTATAGAAAAATTTATTCATATACAAAATGATGATATTATATCTCAAGTTGAAAATATACTTGCCAAAATAAAAGAGAACAATCAAAAAAACAAAATTTTTGAACCTTTTACAATAGATGAATTTAATTCACGAATTAAAAAGTCAATGAATGATTCTAAAAAAGGCCTTTTAATTACTAATAAGGATTTGAAATCTGAAATTAAAAAATGGAATTAGAGGTAAAATGGACTACTTTTGCAAAGAGTGAATTAAAAAATATTTACGATTACTATAAAGAAAATATAAGTAAAATTACTGCCAATAAAATAGTTAACGGAATTACAAACGATGTAACTATTTTGAGAAAACATCCTGAAATCGGTCCAATAGAAGAATTACTAAAAGGTAGTGAAGAAAATTTTAGATATTTATTATCAAAACGAAATTATAAAATAATATATTGGATTAATCTTAAAAATAATATAATTGAAATAGTTGATGTTTTTGATGTAAGACAAAATCCAATAAAAATGAATACTGAACGATAACAAAAGCCTGTTGCTAATATAATAGTGTATAATAAATAATTACGTTTTTTATGCTTAACTCAAAATTAGTACTTTTACCAAGTTAAGTATATAATCTAAATTTGGTATTTTAAATCCATAACTACACTTACACGTCTATCGTCAATACAGGTGATTTATGTAAAAAACTCTTTATTGAATTATTTTGATAATCCTCAATTTTTATATTTGATCGTGTTTTTAGAAAGAAATCTATACATTTGTATCTATGCTAAAACAAAAATTTTCAAAATACACCTACGAAGCAGGAACAGATGAAGCTGGTAGAGGTTGCCTTGCTGGACCTGTCGTAGCAGCTGCTGTAATTCTACCAGATACTTTTAGGCACAAATTACTAAACGATTCTAAGCAATTAACCGAAAAACAACGTATAGAATTACGACCGTATATTGAAAAACATGCTTTAGCCTTTGCCGTTTGTTTTTTAGATGAAAAAAAAATTGATGAAATTAATATTCTACAAGCTTCTATTTTAGCTATGCAAACCGCTATTGGTAACTTAAAAATAAAACCTGAATTTATAATTGTAGATGGCAATAAATTCAAACCGTATAAAGATATTCCACATCAAACTATTGTAAAAGGCGATGCAAAATACAAAAGCATTGCTGCTGCATCGATTTTAGCAAAAACGTATAGAGATGATTTTATGAAAAAAATAGCAACCGAATATCCGCAGTATCATTGGCAAAAAAACAAAGGATATCCAACCAAACAGCATCGCGATGCCATTAGAGAATTTGGTGCAACCAAATACCATCGTATGACTTTTAAGCTTTTACCAACGCAATTAGAATTTAATTTTCCTGAATAAAAAAGTATGCAGCAAGTAAATCGAGACAAAGAAATGTTAATTCGCATTCAAATAAATGACGAACTCTTACAAACTGCAAAATTTCTTGCCAAGCAACGTTTGGTTTTTGAATATCCACGAACTGGTTACGGCGATTACAACAAGAAACATTTGCAAAATTTAATTTATGGCTATTTAGGAGAATTAGCTTTTCTGAATTTCATAACCAATCACTTTAAAAAAAAATACCAAAAAGAAACACCAAACATTCGTTTTAAAAAACTAAAGTACGAATTATTTGAATACAATTTACTAATAGGAAAAACCGATGCTGGATTTGATTTTAAAAAGAATAGTTTAGAAATTGATGTAAAAACTTACGGAACAAATTTAATTAACGATGAAAATAAAATATTTAATTTCAACTTATTAATCGATCAACGACAAGCAACAAATCACCAAGCAGCAATCTATATCCAAGCTTTTATTATAGGAAAACAAAAACCTGAATATTGTGTATTATCTGGCTTTACAAACTCTCTACCAAAACTAAACACTTCCTTTCCTAAACCAGCACACGCTTTAAAAGTACCAGAACTATTTACAATGAATGAATTACTTTTAAACTATTTTTAATCGTATTTTTGGTACGATTTCTCTTCTACCAAGTTTGAACCTGTCAATTCGTTAATTTGTCGTTTAATTTCCGAACGCTTATCATTAGTAAAATATACAGCACGAGCCGTTTTTACAAAAGCATCGCCAAAATCTTTATCACGTTCTAAATCGCGAATAGTATCCTCAATATCCCACAATTCTTGGTTAATTTTTAACAAATTACGATATAACTCGTGGTCTTTTTTAATTATTTTTGAAACAGCTTCGTCTAAAACAGCATATTCTTTTTTAAGATTTACTAATTTAGCTTCGTCTTTAATTTGCTTTAATTTAATTTCAATAATGGTTAATTTATCGACAATCTCT
>CAYOWM010000126.1:3392-5348 GCA_964407635.1 uncultured Flavobacteriaceae bacterium | reverse complement strand
CCAACATTAACGGCTCTATTTGCTTTTTTAGCTTCTAAAATAGTTGCTTGAGTCATTTGGATACACATAGAACATTTTTCCATAACTCCACGAGAACGAACAACTACATCTGGGTTTAATACCATACGTCCTAATTCGCTATTCATGTGGAAATTAAATTCGCTGTTTTCTGCATATTTAAACCAGTTGAATCGTCTAACTCTATACGGACAGTTATTTGCACAATATCTTGTACCTACACAACGGTTATAAGCCATTTGGTTTTGTCCTTGTCTACCATGCGATGTTGCTGCAACAGGACAAACAGACTCACAAGGAGCATGATTACAATGTTGGCACATTACTGGTTGAAAATTAACTTGTGGTTGATCTTCAGGATGCGTTTGTGCTTCAAAATAATCGCCTGTACCTACAATTCCTTCCTCTTTACCTTTTTCTTCGGTCATTTCCGAAGTATAGTATCTATCAATACGCAACCAGTGCATATCTCTACTTACACGAATCTCCCGTTTACCAACAACTGGCACGTTATTTTCTGCGTGACAAGCAATAACACATGCTGCACAACCTGTACAAGTTGCCAAATCAATAGATAAATTGAATTTAGGTCCAATTGTATCATCAAATTTTTCCCATAAATCTGCTTTATCAACAGATACTTCTTTATGATTTAAAGAGAATTTTGGTTCAGGATTCCATTCTTCTTTTGGTTTATTGATAAAATCAGACAATGACGTTTCATTGGTGATTTCATCTCTTCCCATCATGGTGTGTTGTAATTGTACACATGCAAACAAATGTTCACCACTTGCTTTTTCTATTTGTACGTTTGCACCATTTTTATTTGCTAAAGGATATGCATTAACACCTGTCATCATTTCAGATTGCATTCCTTCTGTGCGTCCATAACCTAAAGCGATTCCTACAGAACCTTGTGCTTGACCTGGTTGAATATAAACTGGTACATTTTTAATTGTAACGCCATCGACAGTAATATTAACAAGGTTACCATTCATTGCACCGTTATCTTTTGTCCAATTTTCTAAACCTAATTTTTTAGCATCTTTTTGCGATACTAATAAGTAGTTATCCCAAGATGTTCTAGTAATTGGATCAGGTAACTCTTGTAACCAAGGGTTATTTGCTTGTTTACCATCACCTAAACCTACTTTTGTATATACTGCTAATTCTAA
This sequence comes from uncultured Flavobacteriaceae bacterium, assembly GCA_964407635.1. Lineage (GTDB taxonomy): Bacteria > Bacteroidota > Bacteroidia > Flavobacteriales > Flavobacteriaceae > S010-17. The sequence goes on along the minus strand of CAYOWM010000126.1, from coordinate 4,155 downwards.
ATTATTTGTTTTTGTTTTTGCTAAAGCGGAAGCTGCACTTAATAAATCTACTTCTGCAATAGTATTTTCACTTTCTGGTAAAGCAATAGAAATTGAACCCATTTCTACTGTTTTATTCCAAGATTTACCGTTTAATAAAGTTGCTGAATTTCCTCTTAAATAATCGTAATAAGAAGTTGAATTACCTGTCCAACTTAATAATGCTTCTTGAAATTGTCTCGTATCAAAAAGTTTATTAATAGTAGGTTGCATTAAACTGTATTGTCCTTTTTCAATAGAAACATCACCCCAAGATTCTAAATAATGTGGTGTTGCATTTACAAATTTGCAAACTTTAGCTGTTTCGTCATTAGCCATTGCAAAAGCAACAGATACCGTAACTTTTTTAAGAGCATCTGCAAAAGATTTTCCTAAAGTATAAACAGGATTAGTTTGATTGATGATTATTGCATCTACCTTACCTGCTTTCATATCGGCAACTAATTGTGCAACTTTTGCATCGTTACCTTGTCGTACATTTTTAGTATTAACAACATCTATTACTTTACTTTGCAAAGCATTATTAATTGCTAATGCGATTAATTGTGCGTTTTTATCTTGAATTCCTGTTACAACAACTGCTTTACCATTAGCCTCTTTTAATTCACCAGCCATTTTTTTAATAGCTGCATCGTGAGCTGTTTTTTTACTTGGTAAAGAATTACCAGTAATTGCGTTGTATAAATTTATTAAAGCAAATTTTTGTTCGGAAGGTTTTAATGCG
>CAYOWM010000126.1:0-3382 GCA_964407635.1 uncultured Flavobacteriaceae bacterium | reverse complement strand
TATCGTTTATCGGCATTTGCACCTGTTAAAGATAAATTAGACTCCATTTGAATGTGCTTAGACATTTTTCCGTGTTTCGGAACTCTGTTTGCAGCATATCCTTTATCGTAGTTTCCACCTTGCCAATCACCTAAGAAATCTGCTCCTACTGAAACAATAACATCGGCATTTTCAAAATTATAGTTTGGTAATGCTCTAGTTCCGTACATGGTTTCAAAAGCATCTAAAGCAGCACTTTCGGAAACTGCATCGTAAATTACATGTTCAGTTGTTGGATATTTAGCGGTAAATTCTGCTATTAATTTATCTGTACTTGGACTTGCCATTGTTCCTGTTAAGAAAACAATTTTTCCTCCAGCTGTATGTATTTCATTTAATTTTGCAAGTACAGAAGTATCTAATGTTTTATAATCGGTTTTTTTACCGTTAGCTAACGGAGTTTTTAATCTATTATTATCATAAAGAGAAAGTACCGATGCCAATACTCTTGCATTGGTGCTATTATTAGATTTTGCTTCTTTATTTGGTTGAATTTTAATAGGTCTTCCTTCTCTAACTTTAACTAAGATATTAGCAAAATCGTATCCATCAGCAATAGTTGATGCATAATAATCTGCAACACCAGGAGTAATGTCATTTGGTTTAATTACATAAGGAATTGTTTTAACCACAGGTCCTTCACAAGCTGCTAAAGAAGCAGCTGCAGTAGTAAATCCAACGTATTTTAGAAAATCTCTACGTGATGTAGAGGATTGCTCTAGTGTTTCTTTGTCGCCTAAAAATTCATCAACAGGAATTTCTTCTTGAAATTCTTTTTTGCTAAGTTTTTCAACAATAGAACTATCTTTAAGTTCTACAACACTTGTCCAGTATTTCTTGTTTGACATAATTTTATTTATGATTTATGATTTATGATTTGCAATAAAATTAATTGCATTTCGTAATTCTAACATTTATTAATAATGACACTTACCACATTCTCTACCACCCATATCGGCAACGGTTACTTTTTCTACACCGTATTTTTTAGATAATTGCTCGTGAATTTTTTCGTAATATTTATTGTCTAAATTTAATTCTTTAGATTTATGACAATCGATACACCATCCCATTGTTAATGGAGAAAACTGTTTCATATCGTCAAACGTTTCTACAGGACCGTGACATTTTTGACATTTTAAACCTGCAACCGTTACGTGTTGTGAATGGTTATAATAGGCAAAGTCTGGTAAATTATGAATTCTAGTCCAAACAATTGGCTCTTTTTTGTAATTTTTGATATAGTCTGATTTATCTGGATCCCAACCAACAGCTTTGTAAATTTTTTGAATTTCGGCAGTATAGAATTTTAATTCTTCTTCCGTTTCTGTACCATTACCTGTATATTCTGAAATGTTTTTATGACAATTCATACATACATTTGCTGTTGGAACACCTGATGTTTTACTGTGTTTTGCAGAGGAGTGACAATACTGACAATCAATTTTATTATCACCAGCGTGTACTTTATGTGAAAATGCTATTGGTTGAATTGGTTGATATCCTTGGTTTACATCAATTCCCATTAAAGAATCAAACAATATATATGTTCCTAATAAAACCAAAGCGATAATTGCTACAATTTTTAAGAATACATTTTTATTAATAAAAATTAAATATGCAAATAACAAAAGTAATACAGCAACAACAACCCAAGACATCCAAGCATTGGAATTTTCTGAATTAATTGGTTCTTCTGCTTTTGCTTGTTTAACTACTTTTTTAACATCCCCAACTTTTAAATATGCTAAAATCGCATTCAAATCATCATCGGATAATTGTGGGAACGCCGTCATTGGCATTTTGTTGTTGGCTTCAAAAACTTCTTTTGCAGTAGCATCACCACTGTTACGTAAAGCGTTATTATCTTTAATCCATTTTTTAAGCCATTCTGTTTCTCGTCTTTCGGTAACTCCACCTAAAGCAGGACCAACTAATTTTTTATCTAATTTATGACAAGCGGCACAGTTTGCTTTAAATATTTTTTTTCCTTTTCCTACTAACGGATCTACTTTTTGAGTACCTGTTGCTGGTTTTGCAACTGCTTTCCCATCGGTATAAGCTAAAATATCATCAATATCTTTATCGGATAATTGCGGAAAAGCCGTCATTGGCATTTTATTGTTTTCCTCAAAGACTTCTTTTGCAGTAGCATCACCGCTTTTTCGTAAAGCATTGTTGTCTTTAATCCATTTATGAAGCCACTCTTTTTCTCGTCTTTCGGTAACTCCTTTTAAGGCAGGTCCAACAAGTTTTTTGTCTAACTTATGACAAGCAGCACAATTGGATTTGAATAATTTTTTACCATTTGTAGCATCTTGCGAAAAGATATTTACAGTAAATACAATAAAAAATACTAGTGAAAGTTTTACTAGGTTTTGGAATGATTTAAATTGATTCATATTTTTATGTCTAAATAGAATAATTGGCACAATATTTTCTTTTACACTAGATAATAAATTAAATGTACTAAAATCTAATGATGTGCAAAAATAGTATTTATATGCTAATTTTTAAATCATAATATCGTGTTAAATATAATTTATAATGATTCTAAATAAGACATTTATATAATTACTACATTATAAAGGCGTTAATAACAAGGAATTTATTTTATAAAGTATCTATTTTTAAAAACAAAATAATTTATGTAGGTTTGTACTAATATTAAAAATTATGAAAATTAAAAACGTATTTTTTGGTGTTTTTTTCCTTATCGGAATGCTAAGTTACGCACAAGAAACGGCTAAAATTACCATAGACAGTTCTCCCGAAATTAAAAAACTAATAGAAAATAAAATTGCGTATAACAAAACACACCAAACACAAAAAGGATATCGCATTCAGTTGTTTTATGGTAGTGAAAGTGGTGCAATTAATACACGTGCAAATTTTACAAGTCTTTTCCCAAATACTGCTACGTACATCGATTATGAAGCTCCTGATTGGAAAGTAAAGGTTGGTAATTTTAAAACCAGACTAGAAGCTGACAAGGCTCTTGAGGAAATAAAACTTGCCTTTGGAAATGCTTTTGTACTAAAAGAAAAAATTCACCTTTAAAAATTCTATGATTTTATCTAATTTTTTCATTTTGTTAGATTAATAATTAATTGAATTATAAAATATTTTTGAATATTTTCCAAATTTTCGCAAAATTTTGACCAGCATTCCTATTTTTATTAAATTTGAATTAAAATTCTGCGAAATGACCAAAAAATACCAAAACAAATATCGTATAGAATCCGCTAGAAAAAAAGGATATGATTATGCACAGAATGGTGCGTATTTTATCACGATTGTTACCAAAAATAGGGAATGTTTTTTTGGGGAAATTATGGGTACC
>CAYOWM010000125.1:0-5354 GCA_964407635.1 uncultured Flavobacteriaceae bacterium | reverse complement strand
CATCTAAACCAGCAGTATGATCGGAATGTTCATGTGTAAATAAAATACCGTCTATTTTAAATATATTTTCTCGTAGCATTTGCATTCTAAAATCAGGACCACAATCTATAATGTACGTAAAATTATTCCATTTTATGGCAACCGAAGCACGTAAACGCTTGTCTTTAAAATCTGTAGATAAACAAACAGGATGCGTACTGCCAATAATAGGAATACCCTTTGAAGTACCAGTACCAAGAAAAATTAATTCCATAATTGAAAATTAGTCAATTTAATTATTAAAAAATTGTTGGTAATGTAATGGTCTAGTTTTAGGTTCTAGTAAGCATCCTGTAATGAAATTCGGATAAATTTCGCTGTATTTTGCAACTTTGTGCATACCAATTCGTCGGTTTATATGGTTTCGTGTAATTTCTTTAGGATGATGTAGTCCAGCAGCATGTACCAATTCTAAAAAACTATGTACTGTTTCTTCGTGAAAATTGGCAACACGTTCTGCTTTATCGGCAACATCTAATCCTTTCATTAACGATTTATTTTGTGTAGCAACACCAACAGGACAGGTATTTGTATTACATTGTAATGCTTGAATACAACCAGTTGCAAGCATCATTGCTCGTGCAGTATAGCATACATCAGCACCTAAAGCCATTACTCGTGCCATATGAAAGCCAGAAATAATTTTTCCAGAAGCAAAAAGTTTGATGTCTTTTCTTAAATCAAAACCAATTAAAGTATCGTGAGCAAAGACTAAACCTTCACGTAAAGGCATTCCCATAGAATTAGAAAATTCTACAGGAGCAGCACCAGTACCACCTTCGCCACCATCTATGGCAATATAATCTGGTTTGATACCAGTTTTGAGCATTGCTTTACAAATATCAATAAACTCTTGTTTTTTACCAATACATAATTTAAAGCCAATTGGTTTTCCGTTACTTAAATTGCGTAATTGCTTAATAAAAGCCATAAATTCCATCGGATTATCAAAAGCACTATGCGATGGAGGAGAAAGTACATCGATATGTGGTTTTATATGTCTGATAGTAGCAATTTCAGGTGTGTTTTTTATAGCAGGTAAAATTCCGCCATGACCAGGTTTTGCACCTTGCGAAATTTTAATTTCAATCATTTTTACTTGTGGTTTGGTAGCATTTTCTTGAAAAGTTTTTGCATTAAAAGTGCCATCCTCATTTCTACAACCAAAATAACCTGTTCCGACTTGCCAAATTACATCACCTTGGTGTTTTAAATGATGTGGACTAAGTCCTCCTTCACCAGTATTTTGAGCAAAATTACCAAGTTTTGCACCTTTATTCATTGCCATAACGGCATTTTTACTAAGCGAACCAAAGCTCATTGCCGATATATTTAATAAACTAGCATTGTACGGTTGTTTACAGTCTTTTCCACCAATTTTTACTCTAGGGAATTCCGTAATTTCTTTGTTTATTGCATACATCGAATGATCCATCCATTCGTAACCAGCACGATATACGTTCATTTGCGTACCAAACGGAGCAGTATCATTTGCTTTTTTTGCACGTTGATACACCATGGATCTAAAAATCCGATTTAAAGGTCGTCCTTCGGTATCGGTTTCTACAAAATATTGCATAATTTCAGGTCTGATAGACTCTAAAACGTATCGCATCCTACCAATTAAAGGGAAGTTCCTTCGGATAGTATGTGCTTTTTGAAAATAATCATAAAATCCCATTGCCATAAGTGGAATAAGAATTACAAAACTCCAAAGTATTGGTTGCCAATAAACAGATAAGGCTAAAATACCTCCAATAATTAAAAAGGAAGCAAACATAAATTTTTCACGGTATTTCATAAAATAGATGTATTTTTATGGTGCTAATTTAATTCTATTTTTGATTTTATTTAGCAAATTAATTAAATTTATTATATGGAGGAAATAATAGGAATTGACGGTATGTCTATTGATGAAATAAAATTTGAAATTAATAGAGGTACAAAATTTGTTACATACGAGTTTTGTATATCCATTATATTAGTGATTTTTAGACGTAGAGGAGCTGTTTATTTTATAAAATCAGGCGAATCTAGAGTTGCAAAAGGCTTGGGATTAACATTTTTAACCTTAATTTTGGGTTGGTGGAGTTTTCCTAAAGGACCATTTTATACCATAGATGTTATGTTTTCGAATTTAAGTGGAGGGAAAAATGTAACAAATGAAATACTAATTTTTTTAAATCAACAAAATATTCAAAAATAAAATGGGAAAAATAAAATTAGAAAATATTCGTGTTTACGCATATCACGGTTGCTTAATAGAGGAAGGGCATATTGGTTCAGACTATCGTGTGGATTTAACTATTGAAGCAGATTTAAAAAAATCAGCAAAAACCGATAATTTAAAAGATACGGTTGATTATGTTTCGTTAAATAAAATTGTGTTAGATGAAATGAGTGTTCGTGCAAAATTGTTAGAAACCGTAGCAGATAAAATCTTAAATAGGATACTTAATGAAGAAATATTGGTTACCTTTGCCGAAGTATCCATTTCTAAAATAAATCCTCCAATCGGAGGTGATGTAGAAATGGTTTCCGTAATTATGTCTAAATCATCCGATTAGACTTTAAAAATCACTATTTAATTTAATTTATGTCATTCAATCTTTTAGGATTATCCAAAAATATAGTACAAGCAGTTACCGATAAAGGCTATGAAAAGCCATCTGTAATTCAAGAAAAAGCCATTCCGTTAATATTACAAGGACATGATGTGTTAGCATCTGCTCAAACAGGAACTGGTAAAACAGCAGGATTTACTTTGCCAATTTTAGAATTACTTTCTAAAAACAACATACAAAAAAAACGACCAATACGTTCGTTAATATTAACACCAACACGAGAATTAGCAGCACAAATTTATGCTAACATCAAAGAATATTCGGTTAATTTGCCTTTACGTGCTACTGTAATTTTTGGTGGTGTAAAACCAGCTTCGCAAATAGCAACCTTAAGACAAGGTGTAGATATTTTAGTTGCAACACCAGGTAGGTTGTTAGATCTAGAAAGCCAAGGTTTGTTATCGCTTAAAAATGTTGAAATTTTAGTATTAGACGAAGCAGATAGAATGTTGGATATGGGTTTTTTACGTGATATTAAACGAATATTAGCCTTAATACCTAAAAAACGACAAAATTTATTGTTTTCTGCAACTTTTTCAAAAGAAATAAAAAGATTGGCAAACGAATTTTTGGTACATCCAAAATTAGTAGAAGCAGCTCCAGAAAATACAACGGTAGATAAAATTGTTCAGAAATTTTATCGAACGGATAAGTCTAAAAAAACCGATTTGATTATATCGTTAATTAAAAAAGGCGATTGGCAACAAGTTTTAGTATTTACACGAACCAAACATGGAGCGAATAAGCTAACAAAAAAAATGGCTGCAAAAGGAATTGTAGCTGCTGCAATTCACGGTAATAAAAGCCAAGGAGCAAGAACAAAAGCATTAACAGGATTTAAATCTGGAGATGTACGAGTATTGGTTGCAACGGATATTGCAGCAAGAGGATTGGATATTCCGTTATTGCCACATGTAATTAATTTTGAATTGCCAAATATTTCAGAAGATTATGTACATAGAATTGGTAGGACTGGTAGGGCAGGAGCAAATGGTGAAGCAATATCGTTAGTTAGTAGTGATGAAATTGATTATGTAAGAGGAATTGAAAAATTATTAAAATTAAAAATTAATTTTACAATAATTGAAGGTTTTGAACCCAGTGCAACCACTCCTGAAAATGAATTACCAAAACCAAAAGGGCAAAATAATTCTCGTAGAAAACCACGAAATTCTAAAAACACAAGTAATTCAAAAAATAAACGACGCGGATTTCAGGGTAATAGAAATAAAAAAAAGCAATCTAAATAGATTGCTTTTTTTTGTCGGGGTGGCAGGATTCGAACCTGCGGCCTCCACGTCCCAAACGTGGCGCGATAACCGGGCTACGCTACACCCCGAATTTGAAATCGGATGCAAATATATAATTTAATTCTATAATTAACATATTTTATTTTTATTTTTTTACTAAAACGCAATATTGTAAATTCTTTTAATAGCATCGGATAATTCTGCGATACTAAAAATGCGGCTTTTACGTATTGTTTCTTTTCCGTCAAAGACAACAATAACTGTTGGTTCTACAAAAACGGTATATGCGGCAGCAATATCTGGAGTTTTATCCATATCTACAAAGTAAAACGGAATTTTAGGATATTCGTTTTCTAATAATTCAATAATTTTAGGTTCTAAAGCTCCTCCTACATTACAGGTAACTTTTGAAAAATATAATAATACACCAAGATTTTCTTTTAGTATCTTATCTAATTGTTCTTTATTATCTAAAACCGTATAGGTTGCTTTTTTTGGATTGAATTCCATAAATAATTTGTAATTTTATAAAAATATTTTCGTCTAAAGCGGCAAATATACTTTTTGTATTAGTCGTAAAATGTAACTATTATTACATAAATTAAAAGAAAATAAATCAATTAATATTTTTAACTAAATTTGCAATTCAAAAAAAATAAAAATTATGTCAGATACAGTAGAAAGAATAAAATGTTTAATTGTAGGTTCAGGTCCTGCAGGATATACAGCAGCAATATATGCTTCTAGAGCAGATTTAAAACCAGTGGTTTATACAGGTATGCAAATGGGAGGACAATTAACTACTACAACCGAAGTAGATAATTTTCCAGGGTATCCGGAAGGAACGGATGGTACAAAAATGATGGAGGATTTACAAAAACAAGCCGAACGATTTGGAACAGAAGTCCGTTTTGGATTGGTTACAAAAGTAGAATTTAGCAAAGAAGTTGGCGGAATCCATAAAGTTATAGTTGACGAAGAAAAAGTTATTGAAGCAGAAACAGTAATTATTAGTACAGGAGCAACGGCAAAATATTTAGGATTAGAAAGCGAACAGCGTTTAATCGGAGGAGGTGTTTCGGCTTGTGCAACTTGCGATGGTTTTTTCTATAAAGGGCAAGATGTTGTTGTTGTTGGAGCAGGAGATACTGCTGCTGAGGAAGCTACTTATTTAGCAAATATTTGTAATAAAGTTACAATGTTGGTTAGAAAAGATTTTATGCGTGCATCAAAGGCAATGCAAAAAAGAGTTGCAAACACCAAAAATATTGAAGTACTATACAATACCGAAATTGATGAGGTTTTGGGTGAACAAGTTGTTGAAGGTGTGCGTGTGTTTAATAATAAGACACAAGATAAAAAAGAAATTGCAGTAACTGGTGTTTTCATTGCTATTGGTCATAAACCAAATACCGATATTTTTAAAGGTATTTTAGATATG
>CAYOWM010000124.1:0-5366 GCA_964407635.1 uncultured Flavobacteriaceae bacterium | reverse complement strand
CCAAAACTTAATTGTCGTAAAGTAGCCAGTCCTTCTAAAAAATTAGCGGCTTTTTTTATTTTTTCTATTAAATTTATCGGAATAATTTCATTGGTTTTATAATGTTTTGCAAAAAGATTTAAAGTTTCTTTTTGATATGCCCAATTTTCTAAAATTTGACTTGGTAATTCTACAAAATCCCAATATACATTTGTGCCTGATAAACTTGGATAGGTTGTGTTTGCTAACATTCCGTGTAATGCATGTCCAAATTCATGAAACAAAGTGGTTACTTCGTTAAAGGTTAGTAAAGATGGTTTTGTTTTGGTTGGTTTAGTAAAATTACAAACAATAGAAATGTGTGGTCTAGAGTTTTCGTTATTTTTTTTCCATTGCGATTTATACGAAGTCATCCAAGCTCCATTTCTTTTACCTTTACGTGGAAAAAAATCAGCATAAAAAACAGCAATAAATTCGCCATTTGTATTGGTTACTTCGTAGGTTTTTACATCGGAATGGTAGGTTTCAATATCCTGTGTTTCGGTAAAAATTAAATCGTATAATTTATTGGCAACACTAAAAACACCTTGTAATACATTTTCTAATTTAAAATATGGTTTTAAGGCTTCATCATCTAAATCAAATTTTTGTTTTTTTAATTTTTCAGAATAAAATGCAGCATCCCATTTTTGAAAATTTTCAATACCATCTTTTTTTGCAAAATCACATAATTGTTTAAATTCACTTTCTGCTGCTGGTTTTGCTTTAACTAGTAAATCGTTTAAAAAGCTAGTAACTGTTTTTGGGTTTTCTGCCATTCTTTCCTCTAAAACAAAATCGGCATGTGTTTTATATCCTAATAAATTTGCTCGTTTATACCTGTTTTTAGCAATTTCTAAAACCATGTTTTGGTTGTCGTATTTATTATTTTGAAAGCCTCTTTTACCAAATGCAATGGCTAATTTTTTACGTAATTCTCGGTTTTCGGCATAAGTCATAAACGGAATATAACTTGGATAATCTAAAGTAATTAACCAACCTTCTTTTCCTTTTTGTTTGGCTAACATTTTAGCAGCTTCTTTTACGCCTTCTGGTAATCCTTTTAATTGAGCTTCGTCTGTTAAAAGCATTTCAAAAGCGTTGCTTTCGGCAAGTACATTTTCGGAAAATTGTAATTTTAGTTTCGCTAAAGTTTTATCTAAATCACGAAGTGTATCTTTATCGGTTTTGGATAAATTTGCTCCGTTTCTAACAAAATTTTTATAGTTTTTTTCTAAAAGTGTTTTTTGTTCGGTATTTAGATTTAAGGTTTCTTTTTTAGTATATAGTTCTTTAATCTTTGCAAATAATTTTTCATTTAAACGAATATCGTTGCCAAATTCGGTTAATAAAGGCGATATTTCTTGTGCTATTTTTTGTAATTCATTATTTGTTTCGGCAGAATTTAAATTAAAAAAAATACTAGAAATTCGGTCTAAAATTGCACCTGAAAATTCTAATTTTTCAATGGTATTTTCAAAAGTTGGTATTTCAGAAAGATTTACAATAGCGTCAATTTCTTGTCTTGCTTGTTTAATTGCTTCGGTAAAAGCAGGTTTAAAATGGCTGTTTTTAATTTTAGAAAATGGTGCTGTATTATGTTTCGTTTGGAATTTTTGTAATAATGGATTCATCTAGTGTATTTATTTTTTAAGATCTTTAGCTGCTTGGTTAACTTTTTCTTTTAAACTCTCTTTGTAAGCAATAATTTTGTTTAAAGTAGTACTATCGCTACAAGCAATAATTTGTGCTGCTAAAATTCCTGCATTTGTAGCTCCATCTAAAGCAACCGTTGCAACAGGAACACCGTTTGGCATTTGTAAAATAGATAAAACCGAATCCCAACCGTCAATAGAATTTCTAGATTTTACAGGAACTCCGATAACTGGTAACGGACTTAAACTTGCTACCATTCCTGGTAAGTGTGCAGCACCTCCTGCTCCTGCAATAATTACCTGCAAACCATTTTTATGTGCGTTTTTTGCATAGTTAAATAATTTTTCAGGTGTACGATGTGCCGAAACAATATCTATTTCAACAGCAATATTAAATTGCTTTAAAATATCTATTGCACCTTGCATAATTGGTAAATCGGAATTGCTTCCCATAATGATTCCTACTTGTGCCATTTTTTTAATTTATTTAAGCAAAAGTACTTTATAAAATTAAATTTTTGATAAATTTGTGTAACATTATTACAATCCTTACTTCATATACTTAAAAATTAACATTATGGTATTTCTTAAAATTATATTTATTGTCGCTATTGTTTATGGTTTTATAGGTTTATTTAATAAAATTCAAAACGCAAAAGCAAAATTTCCAAATTATTTTATGATAGGACTAATTGGTGCTATTGGTTTTGCTCTATCTAGTTTAATTGTTAAAGTAGATGCACAACAAGTTGGTGTTAAAGTTACACCAACAGGTGTAGATAGTGAGGAACTTCTTACAGGTTGGCACGTAGTTGCTCCTTGGAGTACGGTGTATAAAATGGATAAAACCGTTTGGGTTTATACTTGTGCTGATGCTCAAAACGAAGGTGCAAAAGCAAATGCCGATGCTATTTGGGCTCCAACAAAAGACGGAATTAAAATGGGATTTGATGTAAGTGTTTCTTGGCGAATTATACCTGAGGAAGCTAGTTGGATTTATCAGAATGTAACCAACGAAACTGGTAAAAACGGAAGGTATCATTGGCTAGAAGAAAATGTAATTCGTGCAAAATTAAAATCTGCTTTGGCATTAACGGTTTCTAATTATTCGCCAATTGAAGTATATTCTGTAAAACGAGAAGAAATCCAACACCACGTTTTAAATCGTATGCAAGAAGAAATAAAAACGTATAAAATTAGTATTAACCAAATTGATATTAGAGAAGTGTATTACAATAAAGAATACGAACAAGCAATTAATAACAAAAAATTGGCAGAACAAGAAGCTCTTAGATTAATTGAAGTTACGAAACAAAAACAAGAAAAATTATTGCAATCTAAAATTGATAAAGATATTGCCATACAATATGCCGAAGGAGAAGCAAAAGCACTTAAAATAAAGGGAAATGCCATAAATGCAAATCCGAAAATTATCAAATTAGAATGGATTAATAAATGGAATGGTCAATTACCAACCTATATGATGGGAAAAGATAACGGCATTATCTTAAATGTGAATAAGTAATAACATAAACGATAACGATTTATGGTAATATCAAAAGACTTATTTTTATTTTCAATCTTACCAGCAAACTTACGCCGTTAGATAATACCTATTCCTTTACAATTTGTTTAACCACAATTCCTTTATCGGTATATATTTTTATAGAATACAAGCCTGTTTCTATATCTTTAATGCTTATATTTAAAAAATCTATATTTTTTGTAAAAACTTTTTGTCCTAAAGTATTGAACAATTCTACATTTTTAATTGTAAGATTTTCTGTTTCAATATGTAAAATATCGGAAGTTGGATTAGGATAAACTAAAATTTTATCAGACAAAGAAAAATTAGATTCAGACAATGTTGCGGTATTGTTTCGTGAAATTATCTGAAAATCTGGATCAACAGCAATACTAGTTACTGCAAAACCTATTGGTTCGCTAAAATATTGTCCATCTTGTGTAAGTTCCAAACGTATTGTTTGTTCGTTCGATCCTGCTCCGTAAACTTTTATTGGCAATGGTGTTTCAAAAAACGAAACGGAATTATGCGATTGGTTTTGAAAAACTCTAAAGTTAACTCGCTGTGTAGTAGCATCATAATTCCAGTTTACATTAAAACTAGGATACCCTTGACCTCTAAACCAATCGTTAAAAAATTCGGTTAAATTCGTTCCGCTTTCGGCTTCTAAATGGTTTTGTAAATCAATGGTTCTTGCATAAGCAAAAGCTAAATTAGGATCGGATAAATAATTTTTAATTGCTTGGAAAAATACAGCATCACCCAATTTATAACGCAACATATGCAATACCATTGCTCCTTTTCTATACGATAATCTACCACTAAATATTCGGTTAACACTTGTGGTATCCGTCACAAAAACCGAGCCTCCAGAGTAATTCGTTATTTGGTTTATTGCAGAATTTCGCCAATTTTTAAAAGCATTTTGTCCATCAAAATTTTCGGTAACTAATTCAGTTAAATACGTTGCAAAACCTTCGTTTAGCCAAATATCTTCCCAAGAACCACAAGTTACTTTGTCGCCAAACCATTGGTGTGCCAATTCGTGAGCAATTAATGAGCGATTAAAACTAACCATAAAAGTCATGGTTGTGTGTTCCATTCCGCCACCCCAACCAAATTGAGCATGCCCATATTTTTCGTCAGCATACGGATACATTTCAAACAACGAACCGTATAAATCTATAATTTGTGGTGTTATAGAAGTATTTGCTTGTGCATATGCCAAATCCTCTGGATACACATAATTTACTACATCAAAATTACCATTTGCAACATGATCGGTATATACTGCGTAATTGGTTACTGCAATTGCAACCAAGTATGCAGGTATTGGATGCCTGTGTTTCCAACGAGTAATGGTGTTTGAACCACTAACTGTTTCGGAAATTAACAAACCATTTGATGCTGCTTTATATTGCGAATCGTGTGTAATATAAACATCAACCGAATCAATTTTATCGTTTAAATCTTGTTTACAAGGCCACCAAGTTTTTGCACCATACGGTTCGGATAAAGTCCACATAGTAGGTGTGCCGTTGTGTGAATCTAACACATACGAACCAAAACCATTCGGATCAGGAAAACCATTATAAGTAATAGATAAAGAATCTAAAACACCTGTATTTAAAGTGTTTGGTAAATTAATAATTAATTCGTCATCGGTATTTTGACTAAAAGTTAAACTATTTCCTCGTTGTGTTACGCTAGTTACATTCATGTTACTCATCAAATCAAACGTAATCGTATTCATTGGTGATAAAGCTTCAAAATACGAAGTTACTGTTCCGTTAATACTAGCCGAACTCATACTTGGTTGTAATTCTAAACGATGGTATTTTAAATCGTAATTATCGGTATCTGGATTTCTACGAAAAGTCATTCTAGCATTTCCTGAACGTTTTTCCATTTTATATAATTCCTCTAAATAATCTTTTTTTGTAGCTGTTTTATCTGATTGAGAATAAAAAGTAATGCTAAATAAAATGCAAAAAAGTAGTACGAAACGTTTCATAATTGGTAATTTTGTAAAATGTTTTCAAATATATAACAATAAATAAGATGGTGCAAAAATCTAAAAAGAAAAAAATAAACCCTTCTTTACTATTTTTATCAATTTTTTCAATAGTAATGATTATTGTAATTTTTTTATTTTCAAATAAAACAAG
>CAYOWM010000123.1:0-5385 GCA_964407635.1 uncultured Flavobacteriaceae bacterium | reverse complement strand
TTTTAAAAAAGAAAAATAATAAGGTTATGCTAAGCGAAAATAATTCCGAAATGGTAGAAAACCGTTCGTTTTCTTTTTTATATGCTTGTGCTTTTTGGTATTCCGTTTCGTTATATACATCTTTTAATAAATCAGGTATCGGATCGTTAAAATGTTTGGCGTTTAGGTAATCTAAAAATGCTTCCAATAAAAAATTGAAAACTAAAATGGCAATAAATAGGTAGAATAGAGTAGTAGCAGTCATAAAATTAAATTGAGCGTTGTCTTTTTGCTTCAAAAATTAAAATAGCAGCCGAAACCGATACGTTTAAGGAATCAATTTTTCCTTCCATAGGAATGCTAATTTTTTTACAATTTTCCATCCAAATATCACTTAAACCAGTTGCCTCTGTACCTACAATTATGGCAGCTGCTTTTGTGAAATTTTGTTTGGTATATATCTCGGAATCTCGATGTAATGCAGCAGCAAAAAGTTGGATGTTGTTTTTGATTAAAAAATCTATTATTTCTTGTGTGCTTCCCATAGCAATGGTATTGGTAAAAACGCAACCTACACTAGAGCGAATAATATTTGGGTTGTATAAATCGGTTTTAGGATTTGCAATAAAAACAGCATCGATATTCGCAGCATCTGCAGTACGTAATAATGCACCAATATTACCAGGTTTTTCAGGAGCTTCGGCAACGAGAATTAACGGATTTTGTGTTTTAAAACGAATATCTTTTATGGCAGTACTTTTCGGTTTTGCAATGGCAATAATGCCTTCCGTTGTATTGCGATAAGCTAATTTTTCAAAAACAGATTTAGAAATTTCACCAATTTTAGTAGTTGAATTTTTTGCTATTTTTCGTAGGTTTTCATAAGAAATTAATTCAGGATAAAACAAAATGCTATCAATAACATAATCAGATTGTATTGCCAATTTTAGTTCTCGTAAGCCTTCAATGATAAAATAACCTTCTTTTTTTCGGATTTTAGACTTACTTTTAAGTTGCATAATTTTTTTAACAACGGGATTTTGAAGCGAGGTAAATTTGAAATCCATTAGTGAAATTTAATTTTTGCCAAAAGTCTATAAATCAAAAACAATACACAAATTTTAAGCAAATAATTTGTGTATGGATATAAGTAAAATTAACTATATTTGCCAAACGTTTTAAAATCTAACTAAAAAATACGTAAATAAATGAAAAATATAGTAAAAATAGCTTTTGTAGTATTGATTTCTTTAGTTTCTTGTAAAAAAGAAGAAGTAAAAGATTATGTAACTTTATCTGGAAAAATTGAAAATCATGTTGGTGATGAAATAAAAATTACAGGTAGAGGCTTTGAGAAAATAATTAAAATGGATGAAAATGGTTCGTTTAAAGACACTTTAAAAGTAAATGAAAAAAATACCAAATACATGCTTTTTGATGGAAATGAATATGCCGATTTATTCTTAAAAAACGGTTATGAAGTAAACATTAATTTAGATACCAAAAAATTTGATGAAACGATTAAATTTTCTGGTAAAGGAGCAGAAACCAATAATTACCTTGCGGATAAAACACGTATGCAAAAAGAGTTGTTTACACCAAGTTTATTCGATGCAGAGGAAAAAGAATTTGATGCAACTGTCGAAACTATAGAAAAAAAATTAAGCGATTTTATTAACAATGCAAAAGGTGTAGATTCTACTTTAATTACTGCCGAAAAAATGGGCTTAGCAAATTTTAAAAAAGGTATAAAAGCTGCGTACATGCAACAAAAAGCACGTAAAGCGCAGTTTGCTTCTTTTGTTGGTAAACCAGCTCCTGATTTTAAAAATTACGAAAATATCGATGGTTCTAAAACATCTTTAAAAGATTTAAAAGGGAAAAATATTTATATTGATGTTTGGGCAACTTGGTGTGGTCCTTGTAAGCGTGAAATTCCTGCTTTAAAAGAATTAGAACACGAATACAAAGATAAAAATATCGCTTTTGTAAGTATTTCAGTAGATAACGGTCGTGGTTATCCAGGCAACTCCTTGGAAAAATCTAAAGAAGGTTGGAAAAAGATGATTGCCGAAAAACAAATGAAAGGTATTCAGTTATTTGCAGATAAAGATTGGAAATCCGATTTTATAACTGCTTTTAAAATAAGAAGTATTCCTAGATTTATTTTAATAGATACCAAAGGAAATGTTGTCGATGCAGATGCACCAAGACCATCTAGTAAAAAAATTAAAGAAGTATTTAATAAATTAAAATTATAAATTTATGATGAAGCATTTTTTGGTAGTACTTTCCATTCTGTTTTTGAGTTCTTGTTCGCAAAAAGAAACAATTGCCGTAGCACCTAATAAAGTAAAAATTATTGGACTTATCGCTAATAATACTGTAGAAACTATTCAAATTATTGGTAAAGGAAAAAATATAGAAATACCAGTACAAAAAGACGGTACTTTTGAAAAGGAAATTGATGCTAAAAATATTGATAATCCGTATTTTACTTTATACGATGGTAAAAATAGAGCAAGTATTTATTTAGATAAAGGAAAGTATATAAAGATATTTTACGATGCAAATGATTTTAAAAAAACCTTAAAATTTACAGGAAACGGAGCGGCAACGAGTCAGTTTTTTATAGACAGAAACAAAATAAATAGCGAAGCAGGTCTTCCTCAAGCAAAACGTTTATTAGCTTTAGAAAAAGATGAATTTGAAAAAGAACTTTCAAAAATTGAAAACAAAGTAAATGATTTGCTTTCTAATAAAAATATAGAGGCAAAGCTTGTGGATAATGCAAAAGCATATTATAAACGATTATTTACTAATTTGCGTAATAGGTATAAAGGAGGTTCTGGTGCTACAGGTAAAAATGCAATGATTGGTAAGCCATCTCCAAAATTTGATAATTACGAAAATTTTGATGGTACAAAAACTTCTTTAGACGATTTAAAAGGAAGCTATGTCTATATAGATATTTGGGCAACTTGGTGTGGTCCTTGTAAACGAGAAATACCATATTTGCAAAAATTAGAAGAAAAATTTAAGGGTAAAAATATTAAATTTGTTAGTATTTCGGTAGATGATGCACGACGAAATGGCGGTTCAAGAGCAAAAGCAAAAGAAAAATGGATGGCAATGGTTAAAGCCAAAAATATGGGAGGAATTCACTTGTTTTCGGATGCTGGTTGGGAATCGTATTTTGTACGATCTTTTGGTGTGCGTAGTATTCCTCGGTTTTTATTGATAGATAAAGAAGGAAATGTCTTAAAAACAAATGCTTTAAGACCATCCAATCCTAATTTAGAAATGTATCTTAATAGTTTAAAAGGAATATAAATTGATAAATTTGCCTTTATAATTTATTAAAAAGAGTTGAATAGTTGTAGTTTGTATGCAAAATAAATATGATTTTATACTTGTTGGAGGAGGAATAGTGGGTTTAGCAACAGCATATAAACTACAACTAAAATTCAAAGATAAATCTATTGCCATTTTAGAAAAAGAACGTGTAATCGGCAAACACCAAACTGGTAGAAATTCGGGTGTTATTCATTCAGGAATTTACTATACGCCAAATTCATACAAGGCAAAAAATTGTAAAAATGGTCGTGATCAATTAGTGGCTTTTGCAAAAGAAAATAATATGGATTACGATATTTGCGGAAAAGTAATTGTTGCAACAACACCTAACGAATTACCTTTGCTAGAGGCAATTTATAAAAAAGGAATTGAAAATAAAACCGAAGGAATTAGATATCTTAATAGCCAAGAAACCAAAGAAAAAGAACCATATATTGAAGCGATTAAATCTATTTGGGTACCAACAGCAGGAATTATAAATTACGTGCAAGTTGCCAATAAATTTGCAGAATTAATTCATAAAATAAATCCAAAAAGTAGCTTAATTACTTCTTGTAAAGTTGCTGAAATTATAGACGATTCCTCAAAAATAAAGGTTTTAAAAACCGAAAAAGGTAATTTTAAAACCGAAAAAGTAATTTTTTGCACAGGATTGCATTCCGATAGAAATGCCGTAAAAAATAAGGTTTCTTTAGATATGCAAATTATAGGATTTAGAGGTGATTATTATAAACTAACCAAAAAAGCTGAAAGTAAAATTAAGGGTTTGGTATATCCTGTTCCTGATCCTAATTTTCCGTTTTTGGGTGTGCATTTTACCAAAATGATAACAGGAGGCATTGAATGTGGACCAAATGCTGTATTCTCGTTTAAACGAGAAGGCTATACAACTACTAGTTTTGATTTTAAAGATACTGTCCAAGCACTACGTTTTAAAGGAACTCGCAAATTATTTGCCAAACATTGGCGAAAAGGATTAGACGAGTATAAACGAGCTTTCTCTAAAAAATTATTTGTAAAAGAACTTAGTAAAATGATGCCAAGCCTAACTCTTTCTGATGTAGAACCTGCACGATCAGGTGTTCGTGCACAAATGTTGGATATTTTTGGTGCTATGGTGGATGATTTTAAAATTATCGAAAAAAATGGCACAATTCATGTGTTAAATGCACCGTCTCCTGCAGCAACTTCATGTTTGGCAATTGCCGATGAAATTGTAGCAAAGGCATTGTCCTTTAATCTAGACAAAAATGTAAAAATGGAACACGACACTTGCTGTTATTATAAAAATTCGTAAATTAACAATAAAACAATATGAAACTAAAAACAATATTGATATTAGTATGCTTTTTAATTGCAATACCTATTTTTAGTCAAAAACGACTCCAACCAACTCCAGAGGAAATTTCTTTGGCAAAAAAGCTAAAAGAAAAATTTGATAAAGACGATCCTGTTGCGTTATTACATAGTAAAGAAGTAATTACGTTTGGCTACGATAAAAAAAGCGATAAAGTAACAGTAACCAACAAAATAACCGAAAAATATATTAGTTTAGACGATCGTGCAGATATTTCGTTATATCGTTTTTATGACGGACAAACCAGTATTAAAGATTTTGAGGTTCATTATAAAAATAAAAGACGAGTGGCTGTTTATTTTAAAGACGAAGCATATAATAGCGATGGGTTATTTCACAACGACTCTCGTGTAATGCATACAAATATTGATTTTCCGTTAAAAGGCTATAAATACACCGTAACACTTACCGAAAATATAAAGGATATTAAATACTTTACACAATTATATTTTACTGGTGATTATCCAATTGTAAAAAAAGAAATAGTTGTTGTTGTTCCGAATTGGTTAGAATTGGAATTGAAAGAAATGAATTTTGAAGGCTTTGATATATCAAAAAATGTACAATCGGATGCTAAAAAACAAACCAAAACCTATACATTTATAGCAAAAAATATTCCTGCACGATATAAAGAAAGTAATGCTCCAGGACCAACTTATACGTATCCACATATTTTATTTTTATCTAAAAGT
>CAYOWM010000122.1:0-5402 GCA_964407635.1 uncultured Flavobacteriaceae bacterium | reverse complement strand
CAAAAGAAATAGGTTTAGTAGATGAGTTAGGTAATCTTGATGACGCTATTGCTTACGCAGCAAGTCTTGTAGATATTGAAAAATATAAAATAATTACTTTACCAAAGTATAAAAAAGATTTTGGCGATATGTTTAAAAATAGTCCGTTTTTAAAAATGCAAACCAAAAACCTTATTGCAAACGAAATAGGAGCAGAGAACTATAAAATACTCAAAAAATTTAAAAATTTATCCGAATTAAAAGGAATTCAAGCACGAATGCCTTTTATATTAGAAATAAAATAAAACCAGACAAACACCGTTTTATCAAATAAAATGGTGTTTGTTTTTTAAAAAAATTAGTTATGTTAAAAAAAACTACCGTAAATTTCTTACTTGTACTTAGTTTTATAAGTTGCACTACTTCAAAAAATATTAAAAATCCACCTTTTAGTATCGTAAAAGCTACCTATATTAATTGGTACGGAGGACAAGAAGGCGTTAGCGGTATCCGAACCGAAATAGAAATTGCAGACCTCAAAGAAAAAATAGATTTTAAATATTTATATTTCAGAAATAAAAAAGAAGCCTTAATAACTCTTACTAAAAAAGGAATTGTATTAACGTCAAACATTAATACTAGTACACGACAAACATCCTTACAAATGCATCGCGATCCAAAAAAGGAATACGGAAATTCGTTGCCAATTTCTAAAACCAAATTCCCTTTTGAACTTAAAGAAAACGAAGCAGTAATTAGTTATATCTTAAACAAAAAAGAGTACTTTTACAAACTAGAATTAAAAAAAGGAAAAAATCTATTTTATCCTTAATTTTACGTTTATAGATGATAACTTTTAAAGAATTAGGCTTACATAAAACTATCCTCAGAGCAATTGCCGAAAAAGGATACGACACACCAACTAAAGTACAAGAAAAAACTATTCCTGCTGTTTTAGAAGGTTTTGATGTTATTAGCTCTGCACAAACAGGAACTGGTAAAACCGCAGCTTTTGCTTTACCTATAATGCAGCTTTTGCTTAAAAATCAAAATGCAGCAAAAAAGCAAAAAATAATTCGTGCTTTGGTACTAAGTCCAACAAGAGAATTAGCAGAACAAATACAACAAGACTTTAAAGTATATGCAAATTACACCAATTTACGAACAACAGCTGTTTATGGCGGAACAGCCATAGAACCACAAATAGATAGATTACGAAAAGGTGTAGATGTACTTATTGCAACTCCTGGCAGACTGTTAGATTTATTTAAACGAGAAAAAATCAAGCTAAACCACATCCAAACTTTAGTAATTGACGAAGCAGATTTAATGCTAGACATGGGTTTTATAAACGATGTAAATAAAGTGGTTAAAATAAGTAGGTTACAAAAGCAAATTTTATTATTTTCGGCAACCATGCCTCAAAAAGTAATTGATTTAACAAAGGCTGTTTTACATGAACCTATTACCATTAAAATTTCAGAAACTTCGGCTGCTGCAAAAAATGTAAAGCAACAATTATACTACGTTCCGAAACCTAAAAAAACGGAATTATGTTTGCATTTATTACGAAACTTAACTAGTAGAGATGCGAAAACTGCTAAAAATAACATTCTCATTTTTAGACGAACCAAATTTGGCGTAGATAAATTAGAAGCTTCACTAGTAAAAAACGGCTATGATGTAGTTAGTTTTCACGGAGATAGATCGCAATCTGCAAGACAAGAAGCCTTAAATAAATTTAAAAACAACCAAGTAAATATCTTAATTGCAACCGATGTTGCTTCACGAGGAATAGATATTAACGAATTAGATGTGGTTATTAATTTTGATTTGCCAAACATACCAGAAACCTATGTACATAGAATAGGTAGAACTGGTCGTGCAGGTAAAAACGGAATTGCGTATTCTTTCTGTTCACCAGATGAAAAAACGTATGTTAAAAATATTCAACGGTTATTAAACAAAGCTATTCCTGTAGAAACAGAACATCCGTATCCTTTAGAAAAAAAACCAGACGACAAACCTAAAAAACGCACAGGTTCTAAATATAAAAAAGGGAGAAAATCGGTAGCTTCAAAAAAGAAAAAGAAACGCTGGTATTAAAAAACATCTCATCAAAAACTTTGGCACAAACTTTGATTAATTCATAGTATAACTTTAAAAGTTAGGATTATGAAAACGCTAAAAATTACTTTTATATTATTATTGTCTAGTTTGATTTTTACCTCTTGTGTAATTGATCAAAGTTCCGTTTATAATTATGATAGCGGAATTTCATTAGACGAATTATTACAGTCCAAAGATTTGTGGTACATAGATTATAACCAAACTCAAGGTAATGGCGATGTGCGTTTTATGTCTTTAGCTTTTACCCTTTCGTTTAGTAACGGAAACGTGTATGCCAACAATAACCTTGTTGGTTTAGGTAACGTAGGAAATGGCTACGGAGACCAAATTGGTTATTACGGAACAAATGGTACTTTTTTAGAGATAGACCACGATTTAGATGGGTATAAAAATTTTGAAGTAGTGCAATTAAGTACTAACAGATTAAAATTTATTAGCCAAAATGCAAACGTAAGTTTTACACTGATAGGTTATAATAAAAACGAATTTGACTACGATGCTATTTTTTATGATAATATAGAATATTTTTTACAAGAATACACTACTTGGTATAAAACCGAAACAATTGGTGGTGTAGAAAATGATTTTGATTATGAAAACTATTTAGCTTTTATTCCTGAGAACAGAAACAGATTTTTATCCTCGCAAGATGTTGTAGGAGCAAATTTAGACACCTTAATATGGGATTTTAGCGGAAATTACGAAGTGTTTGATGTACAAGGTACAGATACTTTGAAAGTTATTGAATTAGATTACGACCAAAATGGTATAGAAGAATTTGAATTGTCTATTTTAAACGATGGTAAAATTGAATTATACCATATTGCATCGGATACAACCTATATTTTTGAAGGAAACGGACAAATAATTTATAAAAGAGAAGGAAATTCAGGTAAAACTAAAATAAAAACACCACGAAAACGTTTTAAAGTAAATAGAAAAGTTAAAACACGTAAAAAGCATATAAAAAAAATAAGCAACAGAGCAAAAAAATAAGGTTTGGTTAGTTGATTTGGTGGGAAGCCACCAATCGCAAAAACAGATTTTCATCTTGAAAATCTGTTTTTTGTTTTTATTTTATATCTTTACTCTAAAAAATGCTCGATAAAATAAAACCACAACATATCTTATTTTTAGATATTGAAACGGTTCCTGAAACCGAAAATTTTTCAGATTTATCTACAAAAAAGCAACAATTATTTGCTAAAAAAACCGAATACCAACGTAAAGAAAACATTACAGCAAAAGAGTTTTATTCTAGAGCAGGAATTTGGGCAGAATTTGGTAAAATTGTTTGTATTTCCGTTGGATTTTTTTCCTCTTACGAAAAAGAACGTTGCTTTAGAGTAAAATCCTTTTATCACAAAAAAGAAAAAGTATTACTAGAAAATTTTAAAGCCTTATTAGAAGAACATTTCTCTAAAGATAAACACCTACTTTGTGCACATAACGGAAAAGAATTTGACTTTCCGTTTATTGCAAGACGTATGATTATTAACCATATTAAATTACCTGAAAAACTAAATTTATTTGGCAAAAAACCTTGGGAAGTTGCACACATAGACACCTTAGAACTTTGGAAATTTGGCGATTATAAACACTATACATCTCTTAGTTTATTAACCGAAATATTAGATATCCCTTCGCCAAAAGAAGATATCGATGGTAGCCAAGTAGCAAAGGTATATTATCAAGAAAAAAATATAAAACGGATTGTTCGTTATTGCGAAAAAGATACCGTTGCAGTAGCACAATTACTTTTGCGATTTAGTAATTTAGAACTGTTAACAGATTCTGAAATTATTGTGGTAATTTAAAAATTAATTTTTTGCAAATTCGGTCTTTACAATTTTATATAATTTATCCGAAGGACGAATTCTAAAATCTAATTTTACAGTTACCGAATCACCTTTAGTTGCAAGTTCGCTTTTTATATCGTTAACAAACATTTCGGAAAGTTTCATTTCTTTTGCACCAGTAGTTGGACCTGTAATTAAAATAGTATCGCCAATTTTTAAATCGTATGCATCTATTTTAAATTCACCAATTTGTGCTTTCGGAAAATAATGCACTCCTTTACCAAGAAAAACCTTTTTTTGTGTAGCATGTGAACCTGGTTCTTTAGACCATTCACCTAATTTCTGACCAAGATAATACCCGTTCCAAAATCCACGATTATACACTTTATCTAACTCTTGCATCCAACCAATAACTTTTTCTTTATCAAAAGTACCTTGCTCAATACTATCAATAGCATTGCGATAACTTTTAATTACTCGTGCAACATATTCAGGAGCTCTACCACGTCCTTCAATTTTTAAAACTTTAATACCAGCATCGGCAACTTGATCTAAAATATCAATAGTACACAAATCTTTTGGCGACATAATATACTCGTTGTCAATTTCCATTTCAAAGCCAGATTCTTGATCGATAACCGTGTATTTTTTACGACAATTTTGTTTACAAGCACCACGATTTGCCGATGAATTATGCGAATGTAAACTTAAATAACACTTACCAGAAACAGCCATACATAATGCACCATGACCAAAAATTTCAATTTCAACAAGTCTGCCAGACGGTCCTTTTATTTGTTCTTTTTCAATACGTTCCGTTATGTGTTTTACTTGTCGTAAACTAAGTTCTCTACTCAACACAACTGTATCGGCAAACATTGCATAAAACTTTAAGGTTTCTATATTTGTAATGTTTATTTGTGTGGAAATATGTACTTCCATTCCTTCTGCTCTAGCAACTTGAATTACTGCTTGATCCATTGCTATTACTGCCGAAATATCGTGTTCTTTGGCTTTTCTAATTAGTGTTTTTACAATAGATAAATCGTGATCATAAATAATAGTATTTAATGTTAAATACGTTCTAACATTTTTTTCTTTACAACGATTAGAAATTTCGGCTAAATCCTCTAAAGTAAAATTAATACTAGCTCTAGCACGCATATTTAATTGCTCTACACCAAAATAAATGGAATCTGCTCCGTTTTCTAAGGCAGCTTGTAAGGATTCAAAATTACCAGCAGGAGCCATTAATTCAATTTTAGTTGCTTTTTTCATAAGTAATAAACAATAATTAGTAGTTGGCAAAAGTACTATAAAATAGTGTAATAAAGCAATATTCAAAAAAGTATACTTAATTTTTACGATGGTTTAATCTACAATTTAGTAAATTTGTAGCATAGTCTATTAAAACATTAATAACCAGTTAAAAACAAAGGTTTTAAGAATTAAAAAATGAAAGTAGCAGTAGTTGGAGCAACAGGAATGGTAGGA
>CAYOWM010000121.1:0-5405 GCA_964407635.1 uncultured Flavobacteriaceae bacterium | reverse complement strand
TTAAAACAAGGTATCTATATTTTAACAGTAACAGAAAATAATACTAAAAAGAGTACGACATTTATAAAAAAATAATCCTCTTTGGTTAATTTGGTTGGTTATTCACACCGTAAATATGCAAATATTTATGGTGTGTTTTTTAATAAAAAAACCTTTTTAACATTAATAACCAAAGGATATAAACGCTAAAAAGGCTAAGTTATAAAATACTAAAAGGTAGTATTAAAATAAAGTAAAACTAGTTATTTTCTAATTTTTCTTCGTCTTTAGATGCTTTTTTAAATTCTTTAATTCCACCACCAATTCCTTTCATTAATTCTGGTATTTTTTTACCACCAAAGATTAATAAAACAACTAATGCTACTAAAATCCATTCGTAACCACCAACAAATCCTAAAAAAATATGTAATTCCATTTTATTGAATATTTATAAATTCAAGGCAAATTTAAGTTATAAACGGAAATAAAAAAAATTAATTATAAACTTTATACGAATTAGATTCTTTAATCGATAAAATTTCGCCTCCTAAAATTACTTTTTTAATAATTTTTTTAGGTTTGGATTTGTAATAAATAAACCCTTTTAATTTAACTTTTGCATCTAATAAATCAGAAACATTAATTTCTACTTCGCCACCAGTTGCAGCAATTACAGTAGCTTGTTTAGATACTAAATCTAAAGCTTCATAACTAGCACCTGTATTTACTATAACAGTTTGTAATTTAGTTGTACCAAAAAGATCAATTACACCTCCTGAAACGGATTTTACTTTTATATTTTCGGTTTGTATTTTTAAATGTACTTCTGCTCCTTCTTGTGCTTTTATTTCTATAAAATCTTGATTAATAGCATCTTTACTACGTATTTTTGCTCCTTCATTTACATCTATTAAATCTAAATCCTTGGTATAATATAAATTTACTAAAGTGCCATCTACATCAAAAACTTTTGGTAGAGAAACGCTTAATTTTAATAATCCATTTACATTTTTTACAACAACAGCTTCACTTTGAAAGCCTTTAATTTCAATTTTTTGAACATCACTTTTAATTAATTTTACCTGTAAACCACTAAAAACTTTAACGCTATTAAAATCACCTAAATTTTTATGAATTCGTTCTTGTGCTGTTAATATTTGTGTACATAATACTATAAGAATAAAATATTTTTTCATTGGATTTGTTTTTAATTTCATTAATAAAGACCAAAATAAAAGTGATTTGTTACAGTTTAACCGTAATTACATATTATAATTTTCTATTTCGTACTAAAATTATCTCAAAACACATAAAATTATTCCATAACTTTAACAGCTGTACCAGTAACAGAAACACAAACTTTATAAAATTGATCTAATATCTCTACATCAACTTTAATACCAATAACGGCATTTGCTTTTAAATTATTTGCATTATGCATTAATTTTTTAAAAGCTTTTTCTTTTGCACTATCTACTGCTTTTGGTAAATTATTACTTGAAAATATACCATAAACAGTAAGAGAAACGCCTGTTACTATTCCTAAATAATCATTTATTTTATGGTTTTCTATAGAATTTGTTGTTGTTAAAATCATATGGAATTCATTTTAATATTAGTTTAATTAAAAAAGACATTTACCTAATACAATTATAAAATAGCATCATTATCTAATATAAAATCAAGATGTTTTCGTTCTAAATCGGCATTTTTTACTTTTACCATTACTTCATCACCAAGTGTATAACTATTTTGTGTTGCTTGTCCTACAAGAGCAAATTTCTTTTCTTCAAAGGTATAAAAATCGTCTTTAATATCTTTTGTACGAACCATTCCTTCGCATTTATTTTCTACAATTTCTACATAAATTCCCCAAGCAGTTACACCAGTAATTACACCTCTAAAAGATTTATTTTGATGATCTTCCATATATTTTACTTGCATGTATTTTATAGAATCTCTTTCAGCTTTAGTTGCCATATGTTCTCTTTCTGAAGAGTGTTCACATTTTTCTTCGTAAATTGTTTTTTCTGGTGAATTTTTACCATCTAAATAATGTTGTAATAAACGATGTGTCATTACATCTGGATATCGTCTAATTGGTGAAGTAAAATGACTATAATATTCAAAAGCCAAACCATAATGACCAATATTTTCGGTAGTATATTTTGCTTTACTCATTGATCGTATTGCAAGTGTTTCTACAATATTTTGTTCTGGTTTTCCTTTTACTTCTTGTAATAATTTATTTAACGAATGGGTTAATTTTTCTTTAGATTCAACTTCTAAAGTATATCCTAAATTTTTTACAATTCGTTGTAAATCAGCTATTTTTTGCAAATCTGGTTCGTCATGAATACGATAAATAAATGTTTTATTAGTAGGATTTCCTGCTTTATTTTTACCAATAAATTCGGCTACTTTTTTATTTGCAAGTAGCATAAATTCTTCAATTAATTTATTAGCATCTTTTGATTCTTTAAAAAATACACTAATAGGATTTGCTTTTTCATCTAAATTAAATTTTACTTCAATTTTATCAAAAGCTAAAGCACCTGTTTCCATTCGTTCTTTTCTTAGAATTTTTGCTAATTCATCTAATTTTAAGATGGCATTAGCAATTGGTTCTGGCATAGCATATTCTTTTTCGGTAAGCGAAATTTGCTTTGGAATTTTTGTTTGTAAAGTATTGGAATTCTTATTTGTATCTATAATTACTTGTGCTTCTTCATAAGCATAACGAGCATCGGAATAGATTACAGTCCTACCAAACCATTGGTTTTTAATTTTAGCATTATTATCTATTTCAAAAACTGCTGAAAAAGTTAATTTTTCTTCATTTGGTCTTAAAGAACAAACATTATTTGATAAAATTTCAGGCAACATTGGTACTACTCTATCTACTAAATAAACGGAAGTTGCACGAGCATAAGCTTCAGTATCTAAAATAGTATTTTCTTGTACATAATGGCTTACATCTGCAATATGAATTCCTATTTGATAATTACCATTTTCTAAAATTTGAAAAGATAATGCATCATCAAAATCTTTTGCAGTTATAGGATCTATTGTAAAAGTAAGAACATCTCTAAAATCTTTTCGTTTAGCTACTTCTTTTTTAGTTATTTCTATTGGTAATTTTGCAGCGTCCTCCTCTACTCTTTCAGGAAATTCGTAAGGTAAATTATATGCTGCTAAAATAGAATGAATTTCGGTTTCATGATCACCAGGTTTACCTAAAACAGTAGTTATTTTTCCGAATGGTTTTTCGGAGTTTTCTGGCCAATCGGTAATATTTACAATTACTTTATCGCCATTTTCAGCATCTAATAATTTCTTTTTAGGTACAAAAATATCTACATACATTTTAGTATCATCTGGTATTACAAAACCAAAATTTTTACTTAATTGTAATATACCAACAAATTCCGTTTTTGCACGTTCTATAATTTCTACAATATCACCTTCGGTTTTACCATTTGCTTTACGGTGATAAATATATACTTTTACATAATCATTATGTAAAGCACGATTTAAATTTCTATTAGGAATAAAAATATCTCTATCTAAATCTTCGCAAATAACATAACCATTACCTTGTTGATTAATATCAATTTTTCCGAAATGGTATTTACGTTCTTCAAAAATTTGAAATTTACCTGTTTCAACTTCTTTAATTTTATTTTTTGAAGTTAATATAACTAATTTATTTATTATTTCTTGTTTTCCTGCTGGATCTAAAATAGCAAGTTTAGCAGCTATTTGTTTATAATTAAAACTTTTCTTTTCGTTTTGGTTTAGAATTTTTAAAATATCGCGAGTTAAATTTTTCATTACACGATTTTTCTTTTTAAAATTCTTTTTTTTCTTTTTACTCATTAAATTGTATTTGTTAATTTTTTATTATTCCATCGTAAAGATATAGAGAAGTAAAATCGGAATAATAACATTTTCTTTTGCAAAGATACATTAAATTTTAAAAACACTTTTTTTCAAGGTTATGAACATTTATATATATACTATAATTTATTTTAAAAATTTTAAAAAAAGAATGATGATGATTATTGTTTGTTAATTTGTAGCATAGTTTTTATTAAAAAAATTAGGAATTGTTACTTATTAAATAAAATGAACAAGTTATCATACTATTAAATTATTAAAAATCAACTGAATTAAGATTGCTATACACAAATTGTTCATAACTGTTAATAACAGGTTTTTTGTATAACTTTATTTTATTTTTTCTTTATAATTATATGTTTTTCTGTTAATATCTTGTGTTAATTTTTAGATTAATAAATTTGCTTTTTCTATTTTTACTTTTGTATTGTAAAATTAATTTTTAAATCAAAATTTAGTTTTAATAAACCATTAAAAAATAGTTAACAATTACATTTTTTATAAAACTTTAGTTACTAAATTATTATAAAATTAGATTAACAATTGTTTTTAAAAATGTTAATAAGCTCAAATCTTATTATATTTTACTTAATTTTGTTGTTTAAAACTACTAAATTATGAAAACTATCGCACTTGCAAACGATCATGCAGGAACAGAATATAAATTCAAAATTATTTCTTTTTTAGAAAAGAATGGTTATAAAGTTATTAATTTTGGTACAGATACTACCGAAAGTATGGATTATCCTGACACGATACATCTTGCTGCAACAGCTGTTGAAAATAAAGAAGCAGATTTAGGAATTATTTTGTGTGGATCTGGTAATGGAGCTCAAATAACCGCAAATAAACACCAAAAAATTCGTGCTGCTTTATGTTGGAATAACGAATTGGTTACTTTAGCAAGAAAACATAATAATGCAAATATTTTGGCAATTCCTGCACGTTTTGTTTCTGTATATCAAGCATTAAGTTTTGTAGATATTTTTTTAAATACTAAATTTGAAGGAGGAAGGCATCAAAATAGAGTAGCAAAAATTGCTTGTTATTAATATTTAATTTTATAACAATGTCACATAACCATTCGCATAGCCATAATCATCCTGAATTATCAGGTAAAAATTTATTACTATCCATATTTTTAAATATTTTTATAACTATTGCACAAATTATTGGTGGATTTTTATCTGGTAGTTTGGCATTAATTTCCGATGCTGTTCATAATTTATCTGATGTTATTTCGTTAATTGTAAGTTATGTTGCAAACAGACTTGCAAATTCAAAAAAACAAACATTAAAACAAACATTTGGTTTTAAAAGAGCTGAAATTATTGCCGCTTTTTTTAATGCAGCTTCCTTAATTATTATTGCTATTTTTTTAGGTATTGAAGCAATAAAACGATTTAATCAACCACACGAAATAGAATCTAATTTAGTAATTTGGTTAGCTTTATTAGGAATTTTAGCAAACGGTTTTAGTGTATTATTACTAAAAAAAGATGCAGAACATAACTTAAATATGAAAT
>CAYOWM010000120.1:0-5439 GCA_964407635.1 uncultured Flavobacteriaceae bacterium | reverse complement strand
TTTGGTATTCGTAAACGTTTGTTAGAATACGATGATGTGATGAATGCACAACGTGAAGTAATTTACAAACGTCGTCGTCATGCACTTTACGGAGAACGCTTACAAGTAGATATTGTAAATATGATTTACGATACTTGTGCTACAATTGTAGATGAAAATAAAGCAAAAGGAGATTTCAAAAATTTTGAATACGAATTAATTCTATTTTCCTCTATGGAATCGCCATTTAGCGAAAGTGAATTTAAAGATAAAAATCCACAAGAACTAAGCGATGCTTTATTCGATGCTGTTTATAAACACTACAAAGAAAAAATTGAACGAAATGCCGTAGCTGCATATCCTGTAATTAAAAATGTTTACGAAACAGAAGGCGATCGCTACGAAAGAATTGTTGTTCCGTTTACAGATGGACAAAAAACCATTCAGGTAGTTACCAATTTAAAAGAAGCCTACGAATCGGAAGGTAAAGTACTAATTAACGATTTTGAAAAGAACGTAACCTTATCTATTATTGACGAATCGTGGAAAGAGCATCTACGTAGAATGGACGATTTAAAAACATCGGTTCAAAATGCCACTTACGAACAAAAAGATCCGTTATTAATTTATAAATTTGAATCGTACGAATTATTTAAAAAATTACTTGATAAGGTTAATAAAGAGGTATTATCTTTCCTTTTAAAAGGAGAACTACCAAACCAAAACCCAAATCAAGTAAGCGAAGCACGTGAACCAAAACGAGAAAAAGTAAAACTAAGTAAAGCCGAATTTAATAATCCAAACGAACAAACACAAACCAATCAAGAGCAAGAAAGACAAATAACAGAAACTATTGTTAGAACTGAAAGAAAAATTGGTAGAAATGAAAAAGTTACTATTAAAAATGTGTTATCTGGTCAAAGTAAAGAAGTAAAATACAAACAAGCAATTCCGCTTTTAGAAAAAGGAGAATGGGTTTTAACCGATAAGTAATTCTCTTTATACTATTTTTACCAAAATATAAAAGTTACCATTTTTTAATGGTAACTTTTTTTTATTTTTTAATTAGAAATTATACCATTGTGGTATAAATTCGAGGTCTTTTTCCGTTCTACTTTTCTAAAAAACCTAAAAATACACACGAAACATAAAATTTGGTGTAATTCCGATAGCGTGAATTGTTGCAATTTTAATAGGATCATTAATTGCATTATTTCCGTAAAAATTTGTATCGATATGGTTTTTATTATTGTACACATTTTTAATAGACATACCAGCTTTTGCCTTTATTTTTTCTGAAAAATTAAAATTATAAACAGTTGATAAATCCAAACGATGATAGATAGGATGCCTTTCGGTATTTATACCTTGAAAATACGCATTTCCATCATCTGTATAATCTAAATCGGTTACTGGTTTTCCAGAACGAATTCGCCAACTCAAAGCAATATTCCATCCTTTATTTTCGTAATTTGTGGTAGATGTTAATACATGAGTAATGTCTGTATTTGCTCTAAAGTACGTATTATTATTTAAACCTTCGTATTTATTTTTTACGTCTAAAAAAGAATAACTAATCCAAGTTTTGAATTTATGAAATCGTTTTTTTACATAAAAATCTATACCATTAATTTTTTGTTTTCCAACATGAAATTGATTATCTAACGGATTTAAAAAACCAAGTGAAAGTGCTGAAATTCCTTTAACAGTTTTGTGATAAAAATCCAAATCGAATGTCCAATTATTTTTGATGTAAGTTCCTCCTAAGCTAAGATGTTTTGCATTTATTATCGGGAAATTTTTACCATCAGCCAAACGCCATAATTTATTATCTAGTGCCAAATCACTTAAAACAGTTTCATCAATTTTACTAATTATTTGGTCTTTAATTTCGCCTGTAAATTGCAATTTTAAATTTTTAATTGATTTCGTAACAATAACTCTAGGTTCTAAGCGAATAGCATCAAATTTTGGATAATAATTTGTACGCAAACCAAGATTAAAATCAAAATTATTTTTTGCTTTAAATAAGCAATTTCCATAAATAGCATGTGTATTTATAGTTGAATTGTCTTTGTCTAAAACATACAAAATATCCTTTTCCTCTTGAAATAAAAACCGAGTGTTTTTTTCGGAAAACTGATAACCAACATGCATTATTGCATTATTAAGTTGCCTTTCTATTTCTGTAAAAAAAGAAACATCTGTAATGTAATTTTCTTTAGTAAATTTCGAAACAAAATTTTCATTTTCATTTTTAATATTAAAATAATCGAATCGGTATTTTGAAACGCTAATACTTGTATTTAGTTTTGTTTTGGTATGCCAATTATGTTTCCAATAATAATTGTACCCTTCATTTTCCGAACCCAAAACATCTTTAAATGATGCGTTTTCTTTATGCGAATCATTTTCTAAATCGTTATCTATATGAATATAACTAAACGAATGTAGATTTTTAGCATTAGGCTTAAAATTAATTTTTAAATTATAATCTTTAAAATAAAAAAATTCATCATCAATATTTGTATTTTGAAACGCCTTTGCTTCAAACTTTTTAAATGTAGCACTTTCATACAAATCTTCATACGAACGTCGGATAGAAATCTGTGCACTTAAGGTATCTTTAATTATCGGGATATTTGCAAATAAATCGGCATTAATTCCGTTCATTCCAACTTCTAAATTCATTTTTTTAGGAATTTTTGAAGTTGTTTTAATATCAATAACACTTGAAATTCTATCGCCAAAACGCACATTTGTAGCTTTGTTATAAAATAGTATTTTTTCGGCAACATTTGGATTAAAAACCGATACCATTCCAAATAAATGACCTCCGTGATAAATTGGTATATTATCCCAAATTATTTGGTTTTGATCAGGTCTTCCTCCTCTTACGTTTAATTGTGTTGCTGTTTCGGATATACTAACAACTCCTGGTAATTGCTGCACGGTTTCTAAAACATCTGCTTCGGTTAAACCTGCAAGTAATCCTATTTTTTTAGGCGAAATTTCGTATGATGTATCGTTATTTTTTGTAATACCTTTGGTTAAATAATTTTCTATAACAACTTCATCTAAATTTTCAACGATTCGTTTGGTAATATAAAAATAAGTCGCATTTAATTTATTAAATTCTAAATTAGTCATAGCACTTATTTCGAATAAAATAGCATCTAAAGTTCGTTTTTCTTTTTTTAAAGTAATAGAAATATTCTCTAACAAATCACTAGAATAGGAAAATTTTACTTGAAAAGATTTTTCGATATCTTTTAAAACAACAGGCATTTTTTTATCGGTATATCCTAAAACACAATATTTATTCTCCTGTGAAAAAGAATAAATATTGAAAAGAAAAAATAATAGTAAAAAGTATTTATTGTTCATTAATTTAATTGCTTAAGCTGTACTTTTTTGTTTTTTATGGCATACGAAATATGCAAAGGTTTAAAAACTGAAGCTAACGCAATTTTAATTTTTTTATTATCAAAACTACCAGTAAATTTAATATTTTCATCAATATTAGTTCTAACAAATTTTATATCAAATTGATTTTCTAATTCGTTTAATACATATTTTAAAGCTGTATTTTCAAACGCACTTTCACCTTTTAACCATTCTGGATTCGTACTATTTCCAAAAATACTTTCTTTTTCTTTATTATCTACAACAGTAACCATTTTATTTGGTGTTAAAATGAATTTACGTTTATTTTTCGATACAACTCGTACTTTCCCTTCATAGCAAACTACTCTAAAAAAATCAGTTCTAGATTTTACATTAAAGTGTGTTCCTAATACTGTAACACTACCATTTTTAGTGTTTACTTTAAAATCACTTCCTTTAGTTACTTTAAAATATGCTTCGCCATCAAGTGTTAATTCTCTTGCTTTTTTCCAAGATTTCTTATCGTACTTTAAACTAGAATTTGCGTTTAAAATCACTTCCGAACCATCTAAAAGTGTGATGGTTTGTTGCTGCCCTAATGCAGTATTAAATTGTACTTCGGTATTAGGAAACTTGCTATAAAGTCCTAAAAATAAGATTAAAGCAGCTGCAAATCCTACTGCAAATTTGGCAAATAAAGGAATTATTTTTGATTTTTTTTCAGCCTTATTTTTAATTTTTGAATGAATTGCATCCAACGTTTTATCCATCGAAGCATTTAACACATCCAATATATCAAAACTTTGTTTCATTTTTTGATATTCTAAAAAATCGTTTTCTGAAATTTTATCTTTAAGTTCCGTATCCGAAATTTTACCTTCTAGCCAATCTGCTAGATAATAATTTTCGTTTGTATTTGTATTTTTTTTCATAATTTTCTGCTATTCATAAGGTAAAACGATTGACAAACCATTTACCCTATTTTTTAAATTATATTTTCCTACCTAATTTTTCACGCATTACCAATAAAGCATTTTGCATTCGTTTTTCTACCGTTTTAATCGAAATATCTAGTAATTCTGCTATTTCACGATATTTTTTCTTTTCCATTCTACTCAATAAGAATACTTCTTTTTGTTTTTCTGGTAACGATTCAATTGCCTGTTCTACTTTTATAAGATATTCTTCCTCAATTAATAAAAATTCTGGCGATTCGCTTTTATTATAGTTTACATATCCTTTTTGATGTTGTAAAACTACTTTTTCGTGTTTTTTTATATCTAAAAAAGCATTATTTGCAATGGTGTATAAATAGCTTTTAACTTTTTCAAGAGTAACTTTACTACAGTTATTCCATAATTTAATAAAGGTTTCTTGTAATACATCTTCTGCCGAAGTCATATCGTTATATTTAAAAAAAAGATGTCTTTTTAAATCTTTTGCATAAGTATTAAAAACGTGATTATACACACTTGTTTTACAAATATCTGAATTATTTTCAACCATAAAATACTTCTTGTTTTAGTTATAATAAATTAACGACTAACATCTAAATTACCCTAAAATTTATGTGATAAAAAAATATTTAGTCAAAAATACAAAAAAAAAATAGGGTAAAGTAAAACAGAATCGTTTTACTATTGAATTATGAAAATATAACGATTTGAATTAATTATAATTTCGTGATACTATAGTGTTTTGGTTATTTAGAGGAGTAAGTTGAGGGACTTCTCCTCTTTTTTAAAAATTCAACCATACACAAAAGCAAATAAAAACATGTTGTTAGTTTTTTTAAACGAGTTTTCTTAAATTTTAAGAAAGCTCGTTTTATTTTTATAACAAAAAAATAGGGTAAAGTAAAACAGAATCGTTTTACTATTGAATTATAAAAATATAATCATTCTTAAATTAATTATAATTCACAATAATATAGTGTTTTGGTTATTTAGAGGAGTAAATCTTTTGATTTATTTCTCTTTTTTTTATCCAAATTACAATAACTAATTCTGGGTCAGTTATAAAAGTTGGGGATTAGCAAAATAATTCAATAAAGAAATTTTATTTTTTTGACAT
>CAYOWM010000119.1:0-5439 GCA_964407635.1 uncultured Flavobacteriaceae bacterium | reverse complement strand
ATCCAAAAAATAAAATTTCTTTATTGAATTGTTTTGATAATCCCCAACTTTTATATCTGACCCATAATTAGTAATACAAGACTATTTTGTATAGGTTATTGGTATAAAATAACTACCATCAATTTAACCTATAAAGTAGTTGTTTTTCTTTTAATTCTTGCAACAGTTCTTTAGATATATGCACTTTTTTTGTTCGGGATTGCATGTGTAATTTAACTTTTTCGTTTGCATCGTAAACAACAAAATTTAAAATGTTCTTACCTACGTGTTTTTCGATAAGTAAACGCAAGGTTTCTAAATCTTTTTCCGTTAAGGTAGTAATATCTAAGTGTAAGGTTAGTTTTTTAGCCGATTTTTCTAAAACATCTTGTAACATTTGCATGTGATTGAAATTCACTCTCGGATTTCCGCCATTCCAACCTTGTTGTACACGTGCTTTTATGTGTAAAAATCCGTTTTGAATTAAAAAATGTCGGAATTTTAAATATTCTTCGCCAAAAATTGCAAATTCTTTAGACTCGTTAAAATCCTCAACCGTAAATAATGCCCAACCTTTACCGCTTTTATTCGATACACGATGTTGTACAGAGGTAACAATTCCTGCGAAAGTAATTTCTCTACCTACTAAGGCTTCTAAATTTTGAAATGCACCAATACTTGCATTGCAAAAATATTTCATTTCTATTTTATAATCATCTAACGGATGGCCAGAAATATACATACCAATAGCTTCTTTCTCTTTAGAAAGTTTTTCCATAATGTGCCATTCGTCGCAAGAAGGAATTACAGGTTCGTCAAGTTGTACATCACTAGTTTCACCAAATAAGGAAATTTGTGCTGAATTTTTATTTTCTTGAAATTTATTTCCGAATTTAACCGCTTTATCAATAATGGTTAAGCCTTTTTCATCCTCTAAATAATATTGCGAACGATTGGTATCCCCAAAGGAATCAAAGCCTCCAGAAATAGCTAAACCATCAAAGGCTTTTTTACTAGCAGCACGTAAATCTACTCGCTTTGCCATATCAAAAATAGATTTAAAAGGACCGTTTTCTTTTCGTTCATTTACAATGGCATCTACTGCTTTTTCACCCATACCTTTAATTGCTCCCATTCCAAAACGGATTGCTCCTTCTTTATTAAC
Organism: uncultured Flavobacteriaceae bacterium; assembly: GCA_964407635.1. Classification (GTDB taxonomy): domain Bacteria; phylum Bacteroidota; class Bacteroidia; order Flavobacteriales; family Flavobacteriaceae; genus S010-17. Next base: position 4,295 of record CAYOWM010000119.1, on the reverse strand, counting down.
GGCAAATTTGTAATACGATTCGTTTACATCAGGACCAAGCACTTCTAAACCCATACGTTTACATTCTTCCATAAAAAAGGTAACGGATTTGATATCATTCATATTATTTGACAAAACCGAAGCCATGTATTCGGCAGGATAATGTGCTTTTAAATATGCGGTTTGATAGGCAATATATGCGTAACAAGTAGAGTGCGATTTGTTAAAAGCATAAGATGCGAAAGCCTCCCAATCTTTCCAAATTTTTTCTAAAATTTCTTTCGGATGTCCATTTCCTGCACCACGTTCTAAAAAAAGTGGTTTCATTTTTTCTAACAGAGCCATGATTTTTTTTCCCATAGCTTTTCGTAACGAATCGGCTTCTCCCTTTGTAAAATTTGCCAATTTTTGCGAAAGTAACATTACTTGCTCTTGATACACAGTAATACCATAAGTTTCCTTTAAGTATTCTTCCATATCTGCCAAATCGTAGGTAATCTCTTCTCTACCGTGCTTTCGGTCGATAAAACTTGGTATGTATTCCATTGGTCCTGGACGATACAAGGCATTCATTGCAATTAAATCGGCAAACTCGGTTGGTTTTAAATTTTTTAAATGCTTTTGCATTCCAGGTGATTCGTACTGAAAAATACCAACGGTTTCTCCTCGTTGAAATAGCTCGTATGTTTTTTCGTCGTCAAGCGGAAAATCATCTGGAATTAAATCAACATTATGAATTGCTTTAACAATTTTAACGGCATCTTTAATTAAAGTAAGGGTTTTTAAGCCAAGAAAATCCATTTTTAACAAACCTGCTGATTCTACAACGCTATTATCAAATTGCGTTACAAACATATCGGAATCCTTTGCTGTTGTTACAGGAATTAAATTGGTAATATCTTCAGGAGTAATAATCACACCACAAGCATGAATACCAGTATTTCTAACCGATCCTTCTAATTCTCGTGCTTGTAAAATAGTTTCGGATATAAGTGTATCGTCTTCCGTTAAGGATTTGAATTCTTCTACTTTATCTTTATCCTCGGCACGTAATGCTTTTATTTTTCCGATACTTTTTGGGTCGTCACCAAAAATATTTTTTAGTTTAACATTCGGAATTAATTTTGCAATTCTATCAGCTTCATACAAGGGTAAATCTAGCACTCTAGCAGTATCACGAAGCGATGATTTTGCAGCCATTGTACCATAGGTAATAATTTGTGCGACTTGGTTTGAACCGTATTTATCAATTACATATTGTAGTACTAATCCACGACCTTCATCGTCAAAATCAATATCAATATCAGGCAAAGAAACACGATCTGGGTTTAAAAACCGCTCAAACAGTAAGTCGTATTTTATCGGATCTATATTGGTAATTTCTAAGCAATACGCTACAACCGAACCTGCTGCAGAACCACGACCAGGACCAACTGAAACAGCCATTTCACGAGCCGCTTTTATCAAATCCCAAACGATTAAAAAATAACCAGGATATCCTGTTTTTTCGATAATCATTAATTCAAAATCAATACGCTCGGTTTGTGCATCGGTGAGATTTTCTCCGTAACGTTTTTTTGCACCTTGGTAAGTTAGGTGTCGCAAATAGTTATTTTCACCACGAACACCGCTATCTTCTTTATCTTCTGCAACTTCAAATTCTTGCGGAATATCAAATTTAGGAAGCAATACATCTCTTGCCAAAGCAAAGACTTCTATTTGGTTTACAATTTCTTGAATATTACTAATTGCCTCTGGTATATCTTTAAATAATTCCTTCATTTCGTCTTGCGATTTGAAGTAATATTCGTCGTTATCTAAACCGTAACGATAGCCACGACCACGACCTTTTGGTGTTGCTTTTTGTTCGGCATCTTTAATACATAAGAGTACATCGTGAGCTTCGGCATCTTCTTGATTTATATAGAAAGTATTGTTTGTAGCAATTAATTTTACTTGGTGTTTTTTTGCAAAATTTACTAAAACTTCGTTAACGTGATCTTCATTTTCTTGATGGTGACGGTTTAGCTCTAAATAAAAATCGTTTCCGAAAGTTTTTTTCCACCAAAGTAAGGCGTCTTCGGCTTGTTTTTCGCCAATATTTAGAATTTTATTAGGGATTTCTCCGTAAAGATTTCCTGATAAAACGATTAAATCTGCTTTGTATTTTTCGATTAAATTTTTATCAATTCTTGGTACGTAATAAAATCCTGCTGTATGCGATAAAGAGGATAATTTTGCAAGATTGTGGTAGCCATTTTTATTTTTTGCTAGTAAAACAATTTGGTAGCCATTATCTTTATTTTTTTTATCTAAATGGTTTTCGCAAACATTAAACGTGCTTCCTAAAATTGGTTTTAAGGCTTGTTTTGGTTGTTCGTTTTCTTGTAAATTATCGTTGTGTTTTTCAACTAACTTATTATATGCTATGGCTTCTTTTACAAAATAAAAAGCACCCATCATATTGCCTAAATCGGTTAAAGCAACGGCTGGCATTTCGTATTTTATGGCTGTATTAATTAAATCGGAAACCGAGGAAGTTGCTTGTAAAATAGAAAATTGCGAATGGTTATGCAAGTGTGAAAATTTCACTTCACTAAGCGAAATATTTGTATCGCTACTACTTATTTTCTTTTCGGATTTTTGTAAAAGTGTGTCTTTAAGTTTTTTACTAGCTTCTTTTAAATTAACGTGCTTTAAGCCAATTTTAGAAAATACATTTGGATTTTTAGTTTTAAATTCCGCTAGGTAATTTTCATCTGCTTGTAATTCGGTAACAGAATAATTATCGGTACGAACTAGTTCTAAAAAACATCGTGTTGTTGCTTCTACATCGGCAGTTGCATTATGTGCTTCGGCAAAGGGTTCGTTAAATAAATGCTCGTGTAATTCGGTTAGTGTTGGCAATTTAAATTTACCATATCTACCACCAGGAATTTGACAAAGTGTTGCGGTTTTTTCGGTACAAGTATCTAAAACATCTTTTTTTAACAACGGCGAATCCATACCTTTTCTATGGAACTCACAACCCATAATATTGCGATCAAATCCTAAATTCTGACCAACAATAAATTTTGATTTTTCTAAGGCTTGGTTAAAAAGCGCTAATACTTCATGCAATGGTTTACCTTGTTTTTGAGCAAGAAGTGTCGATATTCCGTGAATTTGTTCGGCATCATACGGAATGTTATACTCTTCAGGTATAATTAAATAATCTTGATGCTCAATAAGTTTACCAAATTTGTCGTGCAACTGCCAAGCAATTTGCACACATCTAGGCCAATTATCGGTATCGGTAATTGGAGCTTTCCAGTTTTTTGGTAATCCTGTGGTTTCGGTATCAAAGATTAAATACATTGGCTTTTTTGAAAAAATATTAGTCCGTAAATTAGATTATAAAAGTACTTTTTTTATAATTCGGTTCTACAAAAAAATATTTATTTTATTAACACATTTTTTGCTTTATTTATCCTACGAGCTTGGCTCGTAGGATGGATTAATAAGGTTGTGTTAGTTTAGGCTATAACAAATCTATGAGTTGTTTTACTAAACTGATAACGAATAATACAATAGTTGTAATCATAACTTTTCAGTTTTAAATTAGCAATTTATTTTTACTCTTGACGTCAATTTCAAAATACCTTTTTTTGAATTCGTATGCATGATACAACGATTTACTATTTTCTGAAAAATATTTTCAAATTATTTTTACAAGTAACTTTACATTTTCCTGTTTTTTTAATTTATAACACTTCAATTGAAAGTTAATCACTACAATATTGTTTTATATTGTAACTATAATTGAAAAATACATATAAATATGAAATTTTTGTAGAGCATTTTTTATTATGTATTTAATATTTTGCTAAAAATCCATCTTTTTTTGTGTTTGTTTTTTATGTTTTGTCTTTTAAAAAAAATAAAAACTGCATTTTAAAAAAATGCAGTTTTATATCAAAAAAGGTGTTTTTTCTATTATTTTATTTGGTTTCGCCTACTTTTTTTTGCAATATTTCAGCTAATTTAAAATTTACTTTTTCACCAAATTTATTGTAAAATGTACAGATGTCGTTTTCAATAGTATAAAAATACGTTTCCTTTTTATAGTTTATACTCCCGTTTTTTTGTTCGTTTACAACTTTAAAATCTTTTACTTTTTCAAAAGTTACCATATCTTCATCACTATTATACAATAAAAATATAGCAGGAATTGGTTCGCTATCGGAATTATAGTCGAATTCAATCGTGCTTTTTTTTGTTTTGGCACTTAATTTTAAACGCATGATTTCGTGCTGTTTGTTTCGCTCAACAGAAAT
>CAYOWM010000118.1:1407-5443 GCA_964407635.1 uncultured Flavobacteriaceae bacterium | reverse complement strand
TGAAAAATAATTGTTTTAAATGCGGTACGCAGCATATTCAAACCGTTGCTAAAGTCCACATCAATACAGGTATTTTATGTCAAAAAAAATAAAATTTCTTTATTAATTTTTTTTGAAAATTCCCAACTTTTATATCTGATTCTGAATTTTGCAATTTAAGGTGTTGTACTAGATACTTGCAATACTTTTCCGTTATAAAATTGGTTGCCGGTTACAGCAAAATTTGCAATGTAATTTGCCATTTGTTTTGCGGTAATTGGTGCTTGATAATTTGGAAAAGCTTCGGCTAACATTTCGGTTTGCACTGCTCCTAAAGCTAAGGTATTAAATGCAATATCGGTATCTTTGTATTCTTCGGCAAGTAATTCCATTAAGGTTATTACTGCTCCTTTTGACGAGCTGTAAGCAGCTAATCCTGCAAATTTTACAGAACCTTGAATTCCTCCCATACTGCTAATCGTAACAACGTGTGATCCTTTTTGCATTTTAGGAAGGCAGTTTTTTATCATTTCGGAAACTGCAAAAACATTTACTTTATAAATATCTAAAAAATCTTGATAAGAAGTTTCTAAAAAAGGTTTGTGTAATAATTTTCCTGCATTATTTATTAAAATATCTATCTGTTTCCAATTGGTATTTAAAAAAGAGGTTAGTTTTGAAAATTCCTCAATTTTGGATAAGTCCATTTGTAAAATATGCACATTTTCAGATATATTTTGTAATGGCTTTATATTTCGTGAAATTGCCAAGACGTGATTTTCTTTTGCGAAAAATTTAACTAATTCTAAACCAATTCCTCTACTTGCTCCTGTAACGATGATATTTTTTTTCATCTGTTTATAATTTTGTTTTGCTTGTTTAACCTAATTTTCCTTCAAGGAAAGAAACTACTTTATATTTTAATTAAATCCATCACTCATAACTCACAATTCATAACTCATCACTCATAATTCATAACTCATAACTCACAATTCATAACTCACAACTCATCACTCATAATTCATAACTCATAATTCATAACTCATCACTCACAACTCATCACTCATAATTCATCACTCATAATTCATAACTCACAACTCATCACTCATCACTCATCAATAATTGCATCTTGAATAATTTGCTGTATTTTAGTACGAATATCCTCTTTTACCAAACCTCTATTTGCCATATTTGGATATACTCTATTGGATAAAAACACATACACCAATTTTGTTTTTGGATCAGCCCAAGTGTAAGTTCCTGTAAAGCCAGAATGCCCAAAACTTTCGTCGGAAACACAACCACAAGTTGCTAGTTCTTCTTCCTTAATTTGTGTTTTATCAAATCCTAAACCTCTACGAACACTATCTTTTGCAAAATATCGTGTGTTAAATTTTTTAATTGTTGTAGTTTTTAAGAATCGTTTTCCGCCATAATATCCTTTTTGCAAATACATTTGCATCATTTTTGCTACATCTAACGAATTTCCAAAAAGTCCTGCGTTTCCGCTAACACCGTTTAGCATTGCTGCACCCATATCGTGTACATCACCTTGTAAAAGTTGATATCTAAAGTATGTATCTTTTTCGGTTGGTACGATGCGTTCTTTTTTAAATTTCTCTAAGGGTTTGTATGTTAAACTTGTTGCTCCTAAGGGTTGGTAAAATTCGGAATCGTCTAAAACATTGAATGGTTTTTTGTAGGTTTTTTCGATAAAATCTTTAAATAGATAAAAGGCAAATCCACTGTATTTATAACCTGTGTTTATACGTTGTGGAGCATCGGCAATTCGTTGGTAAATGGTATCGATATAATCGCTTCGCAAATATAAATCTTTTGCTACACGAATTGAAAACCTATCGGTTTTATGGTTTCTATAGTATTTTGCCGAAGGTTTTTTACTAATCGAATCTAAGGTTTTTATATAAAACGGAATCCAAGGTCGTAATCTACCAACGTGTGATAACGCTTCTTTTATCGTAACAGTATCTTTATTAGAGTTTTTTGTTATCGGAAACACTTTATCTAACCTATCATCAATAGTAAATTTATGCTGCTCTTCGGCTTTCATTATTTGTGGTAAAGCACCTAAAATTTTGGTTAAAGATGCTAAGTCATAAATACTTTTATCGGTTATTTTTTTTGCTTTTTTATCCGTGTAATATCCATAATTTTTTCTAAAAATTACTTTTCCGTTTTTTGCTACAAGCACTTGCATTCCTGGAGCCATTTTTTGGTCTAAAACAATTTTAGCAATCGAATCAATTCGTTTTAAACCTTTAGAATCTACATTTTCTTCTTCTGGTAAACCAAATTTTAATCGGAATATTGTAGCGGAATTTAATCCAAATCCTGCTTTAAATTGCCGGTTAATAGTAACTGGTAATTTTCCTTTGGTGCTTAATGCTCCAAAAATCATTTGAGCAGAAATGTCTTGTGAAATAGTAGAATTTTGATAGGAAAGCAATACTGCTTCCACTTTAGTGAAATCAGTAATATTTAACAAGGCATACGGACTTGCAAAAACATCTAAAATTACCTTATTTTCCTTTGAAATTTTTTGAATAATAGCTATATTTTCTTTTGAAATTTCATAACTTTTCCAAGGATTTGCATTGGATTTATGTACGCCAATTATCACTACATCGTATTTATTTTTGTAAAATAAAGGCAATTCTGCTTTAGTATATACATCTACATTTGCGTAATCTTGTAAGCGGTTTTGAAACATTTTAGCATCGAATTCGCCAAGTTTTACATAAGCAATTTTGGTTTTGTCTAAATTTCGTATTGGCAAAATAACCTCGTCATTTTTAAGCAAGGTTATTGCGTTTTCGATTAATTTTCTATGCAAAATTGTATCGTTAATAGTGTTTAAATCTGCTAGGATATTTTCAGAATTTATTGGTTTATACTTTTGCAATCCAACCCAATATTTTGCCATTAGTATTTTTCGTACAGATTCGTCTAATCGCTCTATTGTAAGTGTTTTGTTTGCTAAAGCAGATAAAATCTGTTGCTTTGCTGCTGCTACATCTTCAGAAAATAAAAGCACGTCATTTCCTGCTAGTAAGGCTTTTAAATCTATTTTACCTTTGGTGTTTTTAATCGTTTTAGCACCTAAAGAATTGTCTATAAATTCCGAAACACCCTTCATATTTAAAGCATCGGTAAAAATTAAACCCTTAAATTGTAATTTATTTTTAAGCAATTCCGTTAGAACGGTATGCGATAAAGAGGTTGGCAATTTTGGATTTTTCTCTAAACTTGGCACACTTAAATGTGCAGCCATAATACTGGTTAATCCGTTTTTAAAAAGCGTTTTATACGGAAATAATTCAACGGAATCTAATCGTTCTGCTGTAAAATTAACCGTCGGTAATTTTTTATGCGAATCGGAATTGGTATCGCCATGACCTGGAAAATGTTTTGCACAAGCCATTACGTTTTCGCCTTGTATTCCGTTTGTAAATGCTAAAGATTTATTGGTTACATTATATTTATTTTCGCCAAAAGAACGGTTACCAATAATTGGGTTTTTAGGGTTTGTATTAATATCTACTACTGGAGCAAAATTAACGTGAATTCCCATTCGCTTACACTGTTCGCCAAGTCGTTTTCCAAATTGTTTTAGCAGCTCATTATCTTGAATTGCACCAAGTGTCATATTCCAAGGAAAGCGATAGGTTTTTTGCAAACGCATATCCAAACCCCATTCGCCATCAAAACCAATTAATAACGGAATTTTACTTAATTTTTGATATGTATTATTTAATTCTATTTGCTTTTCAGGAGTTCCTTGCATAAAAATTAAACCACCAATTTCGTGTTTTTTAATTGCTGATTTTATAAAATCCGTGTGTTTTTTATCTCTATTGGAGTATGCTGCTAACATAAAAAGTTGTCCTATTTTTTGTTCAACATTCATGCTTTGCATTACGCTATCTACCCATTTTTTTTGCTGTTCCATATCTTTTGTTTGCAAAGGATTTTGAGCAAAAACAGAATTGACGGCAAGAAATATAATAAATATGTATTTTTTCATTTTCATTTTTTA
>CAYOWM010000118.1:0-1307 GCA_964407635.1 uncultured Flavobacteriaceae bacterium | reverse complement strand
AGAAATTATAATAAATTGCTTGTATTTTATCTGAAATGATGCAATTAAATCTTTTCCGTGGCTTTGCCAATTTTTTATAAAATCGGATAATTTAGATGTTGCTAAAACTACTTCATCATTAGATAGCTCTCTATTTGCTTGATATATCCAAATTTTGGAGGTTGCGGATAATTGATCAAATTCTACGAACATATTTTATAATTTTTGATTGAATTTATTTTTTAAATCATCTAAAGAATAGTCTGATTTTTCGTTACCTTCTTTAATTTGTTTCAATACTTTTTTGGTATATAAAGGGAAATCTGCATTTTGAATCCAGTTATAGTATCCTCTATCACGTTTCAAAACATCTAACACTTTTTGTCCTTTATACTTTCCGAAAGAAAATATAGGTTCGTCATCATCGTTTTTAAGTATAAATCCTGCAAAATCTGCACGACCAGTATGGTGTGAAAAATCACTTAACGAATCTACATCGTTTTCTAAATCGTCGTATTTTTCAATTTGAGCAAGTAATATTTCGTAAGTAGCAACAGTATCTGCTTCAGCAGAGTGTGCATTATCTAAATCTTTATCGCAATAAAATTTATAACCTGCACTTAGTGTTCGTTGTTCTTTCTTATGAAAAATGGTTTGTACATCAACTGCTTTACGGTCGTTCATAGTAAAATCTATTCCTGCACGCAGCATTTCTTCGGCTAATAACGGAATATCAAATCTATTGGAATTAAATCCTGCTAAATCACAACCTGCAATCATTGTACTAACTTCTTTTGCTAGTTCGTTAAAAGTTGGTTCAGTTACAACTTTTTCGTTGGTAATTCCGTGTATATCACTTGCTTCTTTAGGGATTTCCATTTCAGGATTTACAAGCCACGTTTTTAAGTCTTTATTTCCGTTTGGATGGACTTTTAATATAGATATTTCAACAATTCTATCTTTTGCTATATTAATACCAGTCGTTTCTAAATCAAAGAATACGATTGGTTTTTTTAAGTTTAATTTCATGTATTATTTTTAAAATGTAAAGATACAAATATACAAGAATTTACTTCTGTTAAAGTGATATTTATTGGATCATATATAAAAATTGGAGGAAAGTTATAAAAAAGGTATCCCATTTACTTGTGATTGTAAAATAATTAATCTAATTTTACAAGTGATTTATATCACGACAATATCGCTTTGGCGAGACTGTGGGTATAAAACCGTTACCACACATAAAAAAACAGACTAAATGACAAATATAATAGAAACATTTTATCAAGCATTTGCAGTACTTGATGCTGAAACAATGACAAGTTGTT
>CAYOWM010000117.1:0-5517 GCA_964407635.1 uncultured Flavobacteriaceae bacterium | reverse complement strand
AAATGTAAGTACAGGTTTTAAAGCATGATTTGCCAACTCCTGCCCAACACTACCGTTAAATAATTGTGATAAACCACTTCTACCATGTGTGTTTAAAGCAATTAAATCTGCATCAATATCGTTTGCAAAATTTAAAATTCCTTTTTCAATAGAAATATCATTATAAATATTAATATCAAATTTATCCATTTTAAAGTCTGCTATAAAATTAGATGTCTTTTCGTTTATATACTTGGTTGTATTAAAATTATGAGGTGTATTCACATATAGCAAATGCAAAGTAGCATCAAATATTGCTGCAAAATCAATCACACCTTTAAATTTATTTTTACTCTCATCACTAAAATCAGAAGCAAATACAATATTATTGATTGTTAATTTTTCCGTACCCTTTTTCACTACAAGGACAGGTATATCAGAGTGTCGCACTACTTTTTCGGTATTAGAACCGATAATTATTTCTTTTAAACCCGAAGCTCCAGCAGAACCCATTACAATCAAATCCACACCTTGCTTTTTGCTTTCTGCAATAACACCATCAAATGTTTTTTGAAAATGAACGGTTTCATGCACCGTAATACCTTCTAAAAAAGATTCGTGTTTTACTTCTTCAAAACGTTCGTGAATTTTTTTCATATATAAAATCGCTGCAGGAGAACTATTATCCATGCCAGATTGTGCATCAATAATCCCTTCAGGCATATCTACCATATGCAATAAATGGATATCACTTTTTGTTTTATGAGCAATGTCTGCTGCAACTTTAACAGCACATTTTGCTTCTGTTGAAAAATCAATAGGTACTAAAATACGTTTCATAAATAAGATTGTTTTATTTTATGTAAAGGTACAAAAAAAAATTATTTAAAAAGAATTCTAAATTAAAAAGTTTTTATATATTTGCAACCGAAATAACGAATTACGAAAAGGAGGACAGCTAGTCCTCTTTTTTTATCTTTAAATATGAAACAAGAAACGGTCATAACAACAATAAATGAAGCATTGTCTGAAAATGAAAGTCTATTTTTAGTAGATTTAAAAATCGATGCTAATAACAAAATAGATGTTATTTTAGATGGCGATTCAGGTATTTCATTAAAAGAATGTATTCGAGTTAACCGATTTATCGAAAATAATTTAGATAGAGAAATAGAAGATTACTCGTTAGAAGTAAGCTCTCCAGACATTTCACGACCATTAACAATAAAACGACAATACAATAAAAACATCGGAAAAATAATAAAAGTTAAAACCCAAACCAATAAATTTGAAGGCAAATTAACAAAAATTGACCAAGATTCCATAACACTAACTTGGAAAGCAAGAGAACCAAAACCAATAGGTAAAGGAAAAATAACAGTAGAAAAAACGGCAATAATTCCGTTTAAAGAAATAACAGAAACCAAAGTAAAAATATTATTTTAATTATTACAAAATGGAAAATATAGATTTAATAGAATCATTTTCTGAATTTAAAGACGATAAACGAATAGATAGAGCAACACTTATGTCTATCTTAGAAGAAGTTTTTAGAGCAGCATTAAAAAGAAAATACGGTTCAGATGCCAACTTCGATATAATTATAAATCCTGATAAAGGTGATTTAGAAATTTGGCGAAACCGTGTCGTGGTAGAAGATGGCGAAGTAGAAGAACCAAACGAAGAAATATCGCTTAGCGACGCTCGTAAAATTGAAGAAGATTTTGAAGTTGGCGAAGATGTTTCCGAAGAAGTAAAACTAATTGATCTAGGTAGAAGAGCAATCCTAGCACTTAGACAAAACTTAATTTCTAAAATTCACGAACACGATAATACAAACCTATACAAACAATTTAAAGAATTAGAAGGTGAATTATATACAGCAGAAGTCCATCATATTAGACACAATGCTGTAATTCTTTTAGATGATGAAGGAAACGAATTAATACTTCCGAAAGGAGAACAAATCCGTTCCGACTTTTTTAGAAAAGGCGATAATGTAAAAGGAATTATAAAATCTGTAGAATTACGAGGTACTAAACCAAGTATCATTTTCTCTAGAACATCACCAGAATTTTTAACTAAATTATTCGAACAAGAAATTCCAGAAGTCTTTGACGGCTTAATTACTATTGAAAGAGTTGCCAGAATTCCTGGTGAAAAAGCAAAAATAGCCGTAGATTCGTACGACGATAGAATTGATCCTGTTGGAGCGTGTGTCGGAATGAAAGGCTCTAGAATACACGGAATTGTACGAGAGTTAGGTAACGAAAATATAGATGTAATAAACTATACTAAAAACGAAAACCTATTTATTGCACGTGCTTTAAGCCCTGCAAAAGTAGAATCTGTTGAATTTCAAGAGAAAAAAGAAGGCGAAAAACCTAGAGTTAAAGTATTTTTACGACCAGAAGAAGTGTCTAAAGCAATTGGTAGAGGTGGTGTAAATATTCGTTTAGCAAGTCAATTAACTGGTTATGAGTTAGATGTACAAAGAGAAGGATTAGATGACGAAGATGTAGAATTGACAGAATTTTCAGACGAAATAGAAGATTGGGTTATCAATGCATTTATAAATGCAGGTTTTGACACCGCAAAAAGTGTATTAGAACAAGATGTTAATCTTTTAGAAAAACGAACCGATCTAGAAGAAGAAACAATATTAGAAGTGCAACGTATATTAAAAGAAGAATTTGAAGGGTAACAAAACTTACTCGTAAAAAACAAACTTAAAATATACAACAAAGTAAAGTATTAAAGAATAAATTTATGGCTAAGCAACAAAGGCTAAATAAAGTATTAAAAGAATTCAACATCTCTTTAGATAGAGCTGTAGATTTTCTTACCAGTAAGAATATCGAGATTGTATCCAATCCGAATACCAAAATTTCGGAAGATATATATACTTTACTATCAGAAGAATTCCAATCTGATAAAACCAGAAAAGTTACCTCTAAAGAAGTAGGAGAAGACTTAAAAAGAGAAAAAGAAGAAATTCGTCTTGCTCTTGAAAAAGAGAAAAAAGAAAAAGAAGCGAAAAGACTTGCCCTTGAAAGAGAACGGGAACTTTTTAAAACAGAATCTGAAAAAATTTCAGGACTTAAACAAGTCGGAAAAATAGATTTAGATAAAAAAGAAGTAAAAAAAGAACCTACAGAAGCACAATCTACTGAAGAAAAAACGCCAAAAAAAGAAGAAAAAATAGTTCCAGAAACTATAAAAATTGAAGAAACAAAAGCTCCAAAACTTCCAGGACTTAAAAAAGTAGCAAAAATCGATATTTCTGAAAAGAAAAAAGCGGAAGTTAAAAAAGAAATTTCAAAAAAAACTCCTAAAAAAAAGGTAGAAATAAAAGAAACTAAAGTAGAAAAGGAAATTGTTGCTAAACCTAAAACTACAAAAGCTACTACAGAATTACCTAAAGAACTAGAAAAGATCGAGACCAAATACAAAAAATTAAAAGGTTTCAAAACAGTTGGTGAAAAAATTGATTTAAATCAATTCAAAACTAAAAAGAAAGAAAAACCAACAGATAAAAAAGATGCCAATAAGCGTCCAAAACGAAAACGTATTAACAAACCTAGTTCGGATAATAAAAGACCTTTTAATAAATTTAATAAAAACACACAAAATAAAGGCAAAGGTAGAGGTAGAAAACCTGTTGTAAAAGCAGAACCAACTGCCGAAGAAATACAAAAACAAGTACGTGAAACACTAGAAAGATTACAAGGAAAAGCCAAAAAAGGGAAAGGTGCTAAATACCGTAAATCTAAAAGAGATTCGCATAGAGAACAAGTAGATAAAAATCTACAACAGCAACAAGCAGAAAGTAAAATACTAAAAGTAACCGAATTTGTTACAGTTAGTGAAGTTGCAACAATGATGAACGTTTCTGTAACACAAATTATTTCGGCATGTATGTCTTTAGGAATGATGGTTACCATGAACCAACGTTTAGATGCTGAAACTTTAACTATTGTTGCAGAAGAATTTGGCTATCAAGTAGAATTTGTAGGTGCTGAAGTAACCGAAGTTGTTGAAGAAGAACAAGATAAAGAAGAAGATTTAGTTACTAGAGCTCCGATAGTTACTGTAATGGGACACGTAGATCACGGTAAAACATCCTTACTTGATTATATCCGTAAAGAAAATGTAATCGCTGGTGAATCAGGAGGAATAACACAACATATTGGTGCATATTCCGTAAAATTAGCTAACGGACAAAAAATAGCATTTTTAGATACTCCTGGTCACGAAGCCTTTACAGCAATGCGTGCTCGTGGTGCACAAGTAACCGATGTTGTAGTTATTGTAATTGCTGCCGATGATTCAATAATGCCACAAACAAAAGAAGCAATTAGTCATGCACAAGCTGCAGGTGTACCAATTGTATTTGCAATTAATAAAATTGATAAACCAGGTGCAAATCCAGATAAAGTAAAAGAAGAACTAGCACAAATGAATTTGCTAGTTGAAGATTGGGGAGGAAAAATCCAATCACACGATATTTCGGCAAAATTAGGAACTGGTGTGGATGAATTACTAGAAAAAGTACTTTTAGAAACCGAAATGCTAGACCTAAAAGCAAATCCAAATAAAAACGCAAGTGGTACTGTTGTAGAAGCACAATTAGATAAAGGTCGTGGTTATGTTACCACAGCAATGGTACAAGCAGGAACGCTTAAAATAGGTGATTATATCCTTGCAGGAAGACATAGCGGAAAAATTAAAGCTATGTACAACGAGCGTGGTGCAAGACTTAAAGAAGCTGGTCCTTCTACTCCTGTTTCTATATTAGGATTGGATGGAGCACCACAAGCTGGTGATAAATTTAAAGTCTTTAATGACGAACGAGAAGCAAAAGCCATTGCAACAAAAAGAGAACAATTACAACGAGAACAAAGTGTTAGAACACAAAAACACATTACACTTGACGAAATTGGCAGACGTATCGCTTTAGGTGATTTTAAAGAACTTAATATTATCCTTAAAGGTGATGTAGATGGTTCTGTAGAAGCACTTACCGATTCGCTACAAAAATTATCTACCGAAGAAATACAAGTAAATATTATACATAAAGGAGTTGGTGCAATTACCGAATCCGATGTATTATTGGCTTCTGCTTCAGATGCGATTATTATCGGATTTAATGTAAGACCTCAAGGTAAAGCAGCACAACTAGCAACACAAGAAGAAATTGATATCCGAACATATTCTATTATTTATCAAGTTATTGACGAAATAAAAGATGCTATGGAAGGAATGCTTTCACCTGATATTATAGAAGAGGTTACAGGTACTGCTGAAATTAGAGAAACCTATAAAATTTCTAAAATAGGAACAATTGCTGGTTGTATGGTACTTACAGGTAAAATATTTAGTAAATCTAAAATTAGATTGATACGTGATAATGTGGTAATTTTTACAGGTGTATTAGACTCTCTAAAACGTTTTAAAGATGATGTTAAAGAGGTTGCAAAAGGGTACGATTGCGGTATGCAAATTAAAAACTATAACGATATTAAAGAGTTAGATATT
>CAYOWM010000116.1:0-5538 GCA_964407635.1 uncultured Flavobacteriaceae bacterium | reverse complement strand
AGTTAGATTAATTATTTTACATGCACAAGCAAATGGGATAACTTTTTATAACTTTTCCCCAACTTTTATAGCTGACCCTTTTTTTATTTTTATTCTATCTCTATATCTTTTAAAACCAATTGTAGGTTAGTAATGCCATTCCAATGATTTTCGTCAAGAGTAAAAGCAATTTTAAACGGTTTTCCTTTTTCTAATTTTTTATATTTAGCTGCTAAACCAAAACCGATAGCTTGGTATGTTTTGGTATCGCTACCAGAAATAAGATTTAATTTAATATGCGATTTATCTGCTCCGACAGGTTTTCCGTAGCCATTATCTCTAACGCCAGTCGCCATAAAAACAGGCTTCATATTTTGTGGTCCAAAAGGTGCAAATTGCTTTATAATACGATACAATTTTGGTGTTAAATCCGATAAAAACACTTCCGAATCTATCGTGATTTCAGGAATTAATAATTCTTTCGGAATGGTATTTTTTACAACTTCCTCAAATTTATTTTTAAATTTTATATAATTTTCAGGTTTTAGAGTCAAACCAGCAGCATATTTATGACCACCAAATTGTTCGATAAATTCGCTACACGATTCCAAAGCATTATATACATCAAATCCACGAACCGAACGAGCAGATGCTGCTAAAAAATCACCACTTTTCGTAAAAACTAAAGTTGGTCTATAATACGTTTCGATAAGTCTTGAAGCAACAATTCCGATAACGCCTTTGTGCCAATTTTCATGGTAAACGACACTTGTAAAATTGTTTTTCTCTTTATTGTTTTTAATTTGTTGTAAGGCTTCTATGGTTATTTTTTTATCTAATAATTTTCTATCTATATTATAATTTTCAATTTTTTTGGCAAAGGCATTCGCTTTAGTAAAATCGTTTTCCGTAAGGAGTTCTACTGCGTGTAAACCAGATTGCATTCTACCTGCAGC
The DNA here is from genome assembly GCA_964407635.1 of uncultured Flavobacteriaceae bacterium. Taxonomy (GTDB): domain Bacteria; phylum Bacteroidota; class Bacteroidia; order Flavobacteriales; family Flavobacteriaceae; genus S010-17. Next base: position 4,603 of record CAYOWM010000116.1, on the reverse strand, counting down.
ATTAATTCTAGGAGCAATAACAAAAACAACATCGGTAATGGTAATTTCGGGTTTTTTAACGCTTGTTAATAAAGCTTTAATTCCTGTTCTAGGGTTTTGGTTAATAACTTGTAATCCAAAATACGAAAGAATTCTGTTTTCACCAGTCATCGGAACAATATCTGCCGCAATAGCAGTAGCAACCAAATCTAAAAACGGAATAATTTCATTAAAATCTAGTTGTCTTTTTTGTTGTATAGCTTGTATTAGTTTAAAACCAATTCCGCAACCACAAAGTTCATCATACGGATACGAGCAATTGGTTTGTTTTGGATTTAATATTGCGAGAGCATTTGGTACAATTTTTCCAGGTCTGTGGTGATCGCAAATAATAAAATCAATATTTTTATCCGTTGCATAAGCAACTTTATCCACAGCTTTGATTCCACAATCTAGTGCGATAATTAGCGATATATCATTATCGTGTGCAAAATCAATTCCTTTATAGGATATACCGTAACCTTCGGTATATCTATCAGGAATATACGTAACAATGTTTGGATATAATTTGCTTAAATAGCTGTAAACCAACGAAACAGAAGTCGTGCCATCGACATCGTAATCGCCATAAACTAGTATCGTTTCGTTATTTTTTATGGCTTTTTCAATGCGATTTACAGCAATATCCATATCTTTCATTAAAAACGGATCGTGTAAATTTTGTAAACTTGGTCTAAAAAATTCTTTTGCTTGATCAAAAGTTTTGATATTCCGATTAATAAGTAGTTTACTTAACGAAGGTTCAATATTTAAAACCTTTGAAAGATTTTCAATTTCTTTAGAATTAGGGTTTGGTTTTATATTCCAACGCATATTTTTTTATAACAAATGTACGGTTTTGTTTTAAATTACCTTAAAAATTTTTAATTTCTAAACTTATGGAATACTTTTTGAAGTATATTCGCAACTCAAATTTATATCTTATGAAAAAAATAGGCATCTTTATTTTGTTATGTATCGGAATATTTTCTTGTAATACCAAATCCTCTAAAAAAATATTAATAGATTCGTCAGGAAGGATGAATCACGTTTTAGTTGTGATAGACAATAACGATTGGAAAGGAATTTTAGGCGATAGTATCCGAAATATTTTAGCAAAACCAGTAGTAGGTTTGCCACAACCAGAGCCTATTTTTCATTTAAACCAAATAGACCCAACAGGATTTGGAAGTTTTTTAAAAGCAACTCGAAATATCATTTTTGTTACTAATGCTGCTAAAAATTCGTATATTTTAAAAAAAGATGTTTATGCAAAACCACAAGTAGTAGTAGAGGTAAAAGGAAAAACAGCAAGTGCTATTGCAGCAACTTTTAAAGAAAAACAAGACGAAATAATTACCACAATTCGCAATAGTGATTTAGCAGTATTCCAAAAAAAACACCTGCAAAAAAATTATTTTAAACCAGAAAACGTAACTTTTTTACAAGAAAACGGATTGCGTATGCATATTCCGTATATGTATCCAAAATCACACGATGATAAAGAATATGCTTGGTTTATTCGTGATATTCCGCAAGGATATTTAAATATTTTGCTATATACTATTCCGATTACTTCCGATGCCGATATACAAGGAGAAAATATTATTTTAGAAAGAGATAAAAGAGGTTATTATGTACCAGGAGCAAAAGAAGGTATGCATATAAAAACCGAAGAAGCCTTTACACCAGAGCGTGTAAAAACCACTATTGCTGGTTTACCAGCTTACGAAACTAGAGGAAAATGGTATATGATAGATGATTATATGGCAGGACCATTTTTAAATTACACCATTGTAGATAAAAAAAATAACCGTTTAATTGTTGCCGAAGGATTTACCTACGCTCCAAATATTAACAAACGGAATTATATGTTTGAATTAGAGGCAATTTTAAAAACTTTAAAAGTAGATTAAAATCTATCTATATACGTCATTTTAACGCTTGTGTTTTTTTTCAAAACTTGCGTAATGCTTACTGTTCCGACTTTTTCACGTTTCATAAACACATCCACTTTAGGGTTGCCAATACCAGCATTTTTATGAAAATTTAAAATCCGTTTTTGGTACAAATCAAACCATTCATCCTTCTCTAAATGCTTTGGACAAAACGAATTTTGCCACTCTAAAAACCAATCTTTTCGCATACTTTTCATCTGCTCGTCATATAAAGTTGCCGATGACCAAATATGCATTTTTTGTGGTAAATCCGTACGATGTTTTTTTATACCATCCCAAACAAATTCAATTAATTGTAAACTAAAATTCCAATCTACAATTACCAAAGTAAAGGGTTCAATATTGGTTAAATTACTGTTGCTTAACGCAGAATCAATATCGGTTTCCATCAACAACTCTTTAACAATAATTCCTCTACTTTTAATATAATTAGATTTAGAGATATGATTGGTAAAACCACCATTTAACAAGCAAATTAATCGGTTTTTTTCGCTGTGTCCAATCCACGTTCCTCCAGCTTTTCCATCTTTAGGATACGTAATTTTACTATTATTTTCTAAATACTCTTTTGGTATAAGAGCCTTTTCTCTAGAAAACGGCACATCTCTACTAGAAGTTAAGATAAAATCCGTTTTATTTACAGGAATAAAAGTTACGGTACACATATACGATTTGGTATTTTTTTACAAAAATAAACGCATTTTAGGTTTATTAAGCATTTTTTAACGAAATTTTGATACTAAAACCCAAAAAGAAAGGTTGTTAATTAAAAGCAATGTTATAACTTTGCAGAAACCAAAAAAATCACAAAAAATGAAAAAAGCAATTTTAATTATAGTAAGTGTATTTTTATTTAGTTCGTGTATTTCTAAAAAGAAATATGCCGATTTACAAGTACAGTTAGACGATACCAACCAATCGTTAGTTAACGCAAAAGCAAATTTACAAAAATGTTTGGTAGAAAAATCCGATAAAACTTCTAGAGTTGCTTCTTTAGAAGAGCAGATAGCCTTGCTAAAACAACAAAACGAACATTTAACACAAAGTAATAATAACGCATTAAAACAAGTAGAAAACTTAACCGTTTTAACGCAATCAGCATCCGATAATATTAAAAGCGTTATTTCGCAATTAAGCGAAAAAGACAAATACATCAATGGTATTCGTGAAGCAATGACTAGAAAAGATTCTATAAATTTAGCTGTTGCATTTCATTTAAAACGCGAATTAGCAGACGGAATTCAAGATCAAGACATACAAATTGATGTAGAAAAAACAGTAGTTTATATTTCATTATCCGATAAATTACTATTTACAAGCGGAGGCTCTACCGTTTTACCAAAAGCAAAAGAAATTTTAGGTAAAGTAGCAACCGTTGTTAAAAACCGACCAGATATGGAAGTAATGGTTGAAGGACACACTGATAATGTTGCAATAAGCACACAATGTATTCAAGATAATTGGGATTTATCTACCAAACGAGCAACTTCCGTTTTACGAGTGTTACAAAACGATTATGGTATCGATCCAAAACGTTTAATTGCAGCAGGACGTAGTGAATACGTTCCGTTAGAATCGAACGATACTGTAGAAGGTAGAGCAAGAAACCGTAGAACACGAATTATTATTTTACCAAAATTAGATCAGTTTTTTGATATTTTAGAGCAAAAACCTAATTAAATTAAAAATAAGCATTGTAAATTAAAAAAATAGTATAAATTTGCAAACTTGAAAATACTAACGTCAAAAAGCGTTAGATAAAAACGAAACAAAATGAAAAAAGGAATTCATCCAGAAAATTACAGAATGGTAGCGTTTAAAGATATGTCTAATGGTGATGTATTTTTAACACGTTCTACTGCAAACGCAAAAGATACTTTAGAAGTTGATGGTGTAGAATACCCATTAATCAAATTAGAAATTTCTAGAACTTCACATCCTTACTATACTGGTAAAGTGAAATTAGTAGATACAGCAGGACGTATTGACAAGTTCAAAATGAAATATGCAAAATTCAAAAAAGAGGATAAATAAAAATTATTTTTTATTACATACAAAAAACTCCAAAATTAATTTTTTGGAGTTTTTTTTGTTGTTGAACTCAATTTTATAAAAAATGGTATCTTTGTAAAAAATAATAGTATGAAATCCCTCTTTCTAATAGTACTTTTTATGGTAGTATCGTGTAGTACTGCTTCAAAAATTACTGTAGCAACACCAAAATTAGCAAATCAAACCGTTTATTATTTCTTTAGACATGCAGAGGTTGTTCAAGATGTTACTACTAATGATCCTATTTTAAGCGTTGCAGGAAAACAACGAGCGTTAAATTATGTAAATTTTTTTAAGAATATTTCTGTAGATGCGATATATTCTACTAATTTTAATCGTACAAAACAAACTGCACAACCACTAGCTACTTCCAAACAACTAGAGCTTGAAATTTATAATCCATATAAAATCGATTACGAAGCCTTTAAGCAAAAAAATAAAAACAAAACTGTTGTTGTTGTAGGACATAGTAATACAACTCCTGATTTTGCCAATAAGATTATTGGTAAAATGCTTTATAGCCAAATGACCGAAGATAACCATTCGGATATTATTAAAGTTGTTGTAAATGCTGA